>DATAPS010000140.1:0-11316 GCA_036265085.1 Acetobacteraceae bacterium
CGTTTGTATCGATGCGAGATCGGCGTTCAAGTTTGACCCCATCCGATGTTTGACATGTGATTGACGTAACTGGCGGAATCGTCGTTGTAGCAGGGTCAAATTTCGGCGCCGATAGAGGGTCAGGCCCTCACCCGAATCACATCTATCGGCGCTTGCGGGCCGACCATCCGGCAATGCCCTGATCGATCGGGCCGACTACGCGTCGGCATTGCTGTCCGCGCAGGGATCGGGCGCGAGAGAGTGTTGGCTCTCGCGCTGCGGCTGCAGACCGAATACCTCGACGCAATGGAACGGATGGCGCAGTTCGCTGACACGTAGCAGCGAGCTCGTCACAGCTCGACGACGACGTACTCGTCTTCGATCGTCACCGGGAACGTATCCGCGACATACGGTCCCTTCTGCAACTGCGCACCGCTTTCGACCGTAACGCCATAGCGCCGCACGTAGGTTTTGGTCGGATCGCACCACGACTGGCCGGTGCGAATATCGAACTCCCAGCCGTGCCAGGGGCATTTCAGCATCTCGCCGTGCCGCGACATGCGGTACTCGCCAGGCTCGTCGCCTTCGATCAGCCCGACCAGCCGCCCGCGGCAGAGCGGCGCACCTTCGTGTGGGCACCGGTTGAGCAGCGCGAAGTATTCGCCGTTGACGTGAAAGACGCCGATCTCGCGCCCTCGCACGGTCACCTGCTTTGCCGCGCCGGGCGCGATCTCGCCGACGCGGGCCACGACGTGTCGCGCCATCAGTCGAGACGGTAAAGCGACTTCGCGTTGCCGCCGAAGATCGCGGTCTGGGTCTCGCCGGGCAGCGTCACCTTGAAGGTGTAGCGCGGATCGTCGAAGTCCCAATGTGGGTAGTCGGTCGAGAACATCAGCCGGTCCGCACCGACCCAGCGGATCACGTCGAGCAGTTCCTGCGGATCCTCCGGCTCTTCGATCGGTTGCGTCGTTACCCAGACATGCTCGCGGACATATTCCGACGGCGGGCGCTTCACGTCGGGAAGTTCATCGCGCATCCGCTCCCACTGCTTGTCGAGCCGCCACGCGAGCGGCGGCAGCCAGGCGAACCCGCCCTCGATCAGCACGATCTTGAGGTTCGGGATGCGCTCGAACACACCTTCCATGACCATCGACGACACGACGCTCTGCAGCGCATGGGCGAAGCCGTGATGCTCCTCGATGTAGTAGGAGTACCAGCCGGTGCTCGAATTGGTGTGCGAGCCATAGGCGGCGGAGTGCAATCCGATCGGCAGGTTCGCCGTCGCGGCAGCTTCGTAGATCGGCCAGTAGCGGCGGCGGCCGGCGGGCTCGATGGCGCGAGGCGGAATCGCGACCTGCACGAAATTGCGGTCGGCGGCGCGCTTCTCGATCTCCGCGATCGCGGCGGGCGCGTCCTCCTGGCAGATCTGGATCGATCCTTTCAGGCGCGGCTCGGGATGGCACCACTTCGCCAATTGCCAGTCATTCGTAGCGCTGCACATCGCTGCAGCGAGATCGAGATTGAACGTCGTCGGCCCCGCGCCGAGCGCCTGCAGGATCCCGTAATCCATGTCGTATTCGTCGAGCAACTGCTTCTGCAGCAGCATCAGGTCGGAGGCGGGCGGACCGGATTCCGGCCAGCTATCCATCCGCATGCCGTTCCCCGGCGTCATCCGCGGATACGGCAACGCGCCGACGAAAGGCTCGGGCAGCCGCGCTCCGTAGGTCGTCAGATACGTGCGCCATTTCTCCGGCAGGAACGGCAGCAGCTCCGTGCGTGTGCTGAACGCCGGATGGATATCGCAATCGACGATACGCAGGCGCGATCTCTGTGTCTTGGGACGGCCCTCGAGCGTCAGACTCATGTCGTGGCCTCCAGCCGGGGATAGGTGGCAAGCGCGTTCTCGACGAGCATTTTTCGGCGCAGCCCGTCGGGGAGGCCGCGCGGCAAAGCGTCGCCGCCGTCGAAATGCCAATGTGGGTAGTCGGTGGCGAACAACAGCATCTCGTCCGAGCCGAGATGCTCGACGATGCGCGCCACTTCATCCGGGGGCGCGTCGAGCGGTTGGCAGGCGACGCGCAGATGCTCGCGCATCAGCCACGCGGGTGGCTGCTTCACCCAGGGCACTTCGGTGCGCACGCCACGCCAGTCCTTGCTCATGCGCCACATCAGGCTCGGCAGCCAGGTGACGCCGGATTCCAGCAGAACGAAACGAAGTGTGGGGAACTTCGCGAACACGCCTTCCGCGATCAGGCTGACGATCTGCGAGGCGAAGGATTGCGGCTGGCCGGCATAGTCCTCAGCGAGCGTCGAGGGATAGCCACTCTGGGTCGTGGCGTGGCGATAGCCGCTGCCGGCGTGAATCGCGATCGGCAGGCCGTGCCGTTCGGCCGCGCGGTAGATCGGCCAGAACACTTTTCGCCCGAGCGGCAGCTCGCCCGCCGCTAAGGTCATGACTTGCACGAACCGTTTGTCGTGCGCGAGACGCTCGACTTCCTCGGCCGCCGTCTCGGGATTGACCAGCGAGACGACGATCGAGGCGCGCAGCCGCGGATCGGCGTCGAGCCAGCTTTTGGCGATCCAGTCGTTCGTCGCACGGCAGAGCGTGGTGCCGATATGTTCGTTGTACACGACGAGCCCACCGGACAGGCAGTTCAGGATGGCGTGACGCAGACCGAAGGGATCGAGCACGTCGCGCGCCATTCGCTGCGGGTCGCGGGCCTCGCCGGGCGCAAGCCGCCAGTCCGGGCGGGCGGAGAGCGGGGCGTTCGGCGGGTAGCTGGTGAGATCGAGCACGTCGATGTCGCGCGCCAGCATGGTCTCGCGCCAGACATCGTCGAGGAATGGCAGCAGATCGGCGCGTCGCGGGACGGCGGGATGGACGTCGACGTCGATCGCGCCCGCTATGTTCGAGACGACCGCGTCCATCATCCTCTCACGCAACCCGCGCCTGCGCGGGTGCGGCCCGAAGGCTCCCGTAAAGCCTCCCGATCGTCCACGTGCACAGCGCCATCAGCGCCGGACACAGCGCGAGACAGATGAAGATCTCCCGCACCGGCATCTTCGTGGCCAGGATCAGCCCGCCCAGCGTCGGACCGGCGATCGAGCCGATCTTTGCCATCGACGTCGCCCAGCCCGCGCCGTTCGCGCGATAGGCCGTCGGATAGAACAGCCCCGACGTGCTGTGCATGCCGTAATGCCCGCCGACGATGGTGAGGAACACGAGGAACATCAGCACGAGGAACTGCCAATGCCCGAGATCGACCGATCCCACGATCAGCAGCAGCGGGATGGCGAGCAGCGGCATTATCGTGATCGCGCCCGGACCGCGATTGTCGATGAAGCGCATCAGCAGAAGCCCCCCGAGCGCGCCGCCGAGGGAGTTCACGGCGGCAAATGAGGCGGCGTCGGCCCGCGTGAGTCCCATCGCCTCGAACACCAGCGGCGACCATGTCGCGAGGAAGAACACGGCCATCGAATCGACGATGTAGGCGAACCAGAACAGCGGCGTAACCCATTTGAGCACGCCCGCGAACAACACGCTTACGCGGAATGGCGCAGTCGGTGCGGCGCCCGCGCGCTCGTCCGATAGGATGAAGCGCGTGCCGGGCGCGACCGCGAAATCGGGCAGCATCTGCCGCACCGAACGCGCCACCCGCTCCGGCGCCGCGCGCGTCGCCGTGAGGAACTTGATCGATTCCGGAAGGAAGGCGAACAGCAGCGCCGCCGCGATCAGCGAGCATACGCCGCCGAACACATAGACGGACTGCCAGCCGTAGCGCGGGATCAGCACATTTGCGATCGGGCCACCGATGGCCACGCCGAACGAGTAGCCAAGCATGATCACCGTCACCACGCTCGCCTGGAACCGCCTCGGCACATACTCGATGTTCAGCGCCCAGCAGAGCGGCAGCATCCCGCCGAGCGCCAGGCCGTCGATCAGACGGATGACGACCAGCTGCGTGTAGCTCGTGGAGAGAGCGAAGATCAGGGTGAGCAATCCGAACAGCGCCGTCGCGGCGATGATGCTCGGCCGCCGGCCGATGCGGTCGCCGATATAGGCGAACGCGAATCCCCCTATCATCGTGCCGATCAGGCCCGCGCTGAACAGGTAGCCCATCGCGGCGCGGTCGATCTTGAACGCAGTGGCGAGATACGGCGCGGCGAAGGCGATGACGTTGGTGTCGAAGCCGTCGAAGAACGTGATCACCCAGGACAGGACGATCAGGCGCATCACGAACCCGGTCAGCCTCTGCCGTTCGATCAGGGGCGCCACGTCGATGACGGTCGGCTCGGCCATAGTTCCTCCGCGGCGCCTTCGTGACTTCCCGAGGTCAATGCCCCGGTCGCGAGGAATTGGCAATTACCGGCATGGCGGTGCCGGAACTCGCCGCGCCGAACAGCGCGTCGAGCGTTCGGGCCTGCGCCAGGGCCTCCGCCAACGGCCAGCGGAGCGGCTGTTCGCCGCGCGCCGCCGCCGCGAAATGTGCGATCATCGGCTGCGCGGGGTCGCAGGGCGGGAACCGCTCCGTCTCGCCGTCAAGCTCGATCGCGACCTCCCTCCCCTTTCCCGAGAACGGAATGCGCAGCCGGGCGATCCCGTCGGTCCCACGCGCCACGAATTGCTGTTCACGCGCGGCGACGAACGAACAGGCGACGCTCGCGGAGAGTCCGTCACCGAAGTCGAGCAGGCCCGTGAGGGTCGCATCGACGCCGCGCTGCATGTCGGCGACCGCAGCGACCCGCACCGGCTCGCGGCCGGCGGCCAGGCGGGCCAGATTCACGGCGTAACAGCCGAGATCGAGCAGCGCGCCGCCGCCGAGCGTGGGCGACCAGCAGCGCTGATCCTCCGCGGGCAGCTGTGCGCCGACCGAGGACTCGAGCCAGACGAGGCGTCCGAGCCGGCCGGAGGCGATGATCACCAGCAGCCGATCGATCTGCGGATGGAAGCGGTAGGCGAACGCCTCCAGCACACGGCAACCACTGCGCGCCTCCGCCGCAATCATCCGCTCGACCTCGGCGGCGTTCAGCGCGAGCGGCTTCTCGCAGAGCACGTGCTTGCCCGCCTCCAGCGCGCGCACGGTCCAGTTCACATGGGCGTCGTTGGTCAGGCCGACATAGACGGCGTCGATCTCGGGATCGGCCAGCACCGGCTCGTAGCCCTCGACGGCCCGCGCGATCCCCTGCTCCGCCGCATAGGCCCCAGCCCGCCGCCCATCGCGCGCGCCGATCGCCGCCGCGACGTGTCCGGGCTCCGCATGCACCGCCGGCAGCAGCCATTTCGCCGCGACGCGAGAGGCGCCGAGCAGGCCCCAGCGGAACGGCGCGTCAGCCACCCCGCGCGGCCTCGATGGTGCGGGCGACCAGATCGGCGTCGGTCACCGTGCGGCGATACTCGCGCTCCAGGTCGGTGCGGCCCATGCCGAGGCTTGCGTTGCGATGGCGCATCGGACTCGGCATGTCGACGAGTGCGGAAAAATGCAGCTCCACGAGTCCCGTCTCCCGGACCACCTGTCCGATGGTGTCGGGCCTCAGGCCGCCGCAGCCGAGCACGATGATCCGGCCGGCCGCCTGCTCGTTCAGGCGGCGCAGGGCGGGGATGGCGGTCACCGCATCGGGGCATTGGCCGCTGGTCAGCACGCGGTCGACGCCGCAGCGGATCAGCGCCTCGAGCGCCTCGGCCGGATCGCGCGTCATGTCGAAGGCGCGGTGGACGGTGACGCTGAGCGGCCGGGCGCGGTTGACGAGGATGGCGGTGCGGGCCTCGTCGATGCAGCCGTCCGCGTCGAGACAGCCGAACACGACGGCCGCGGCGTTGGCACCGCGAATCGCATCCACGTCCTCGAGCATGCAGTCGAATTCAGATTCGGAATAAAGAAAGTCGCCGCCACGCGGCCGGACCATCACATGCACGGGCAACGGCGAAAGCTCGATCGCCTGCCGCACCACCCCGATGCTCGGCGTGATGCCGCCCTCCATCAGGCTGGCGCAGAGCTCCACCCGGTCGGCGCCGCCTTGTTCGGCGGCGAGCAGGTCGTCGACGCCCTCGATGCAGACTTCGATCAGCGGCGATTTGCTAGGCATGAGGATTCACGGGC
Source organism: Acetobacteraceae bacterium (assembly GCA_036265085.1). GTDB lineage: Bacteria > Pseudomonadota > Alphaproteobacteria > Acetobacterales > Acetobacteraceae > DATAPS01. Next base: position 6,078 of record DATAPS010000140.1, read on the forward strand.
GACGGCCTCCAGGCGAAATCACGGTCGAACGGAAACATCGGGCGCGGAATGCGGCGGATCGGCAAGCGCGCGACGTCCTGGTCCACGACGCCGGGCGAGAGTGCGAGGAGACCGGGACGGGCGATCGGGGCGAGCTCGGGCGAGAGATAGCCCGACTTCACAACCAGCAGCTTCACCGCTCGGGGATCGAGGCCGAGGCGCGTGAAATCAGCGATGGTATGGAAAGGGCGTCGCCGCTCCGTAAGAACGAGCGCGATTCCGCCGATGCGGACGACCGCCTTCCGCTCCGGCGGTTCAGCCGGGTCGAGGAACAGGACCTCCGCCTCGGCGGCGACGGGGGTGCTGCCCGGATCCAGCGTCGCGCCGATCGTGAGCGTGCGGCGCGCACCGACCCCGGCTGCATAGCACGCCGCGACGGCTGGTGCATCCGTGATCCCCGCAAGCAGCGTATCGGTCGCGCCGCGCGCGATCAGCGCCGCCAGCACCTCCGCCCGGTCGCCGACGCCGCCGCCGGTCGGGTTGTCGCCGGATTCCGCGACGATCACCGGCCGTCCGGGTTCCGCATCCGCGCGGTCGAGACACGCGGCGACGGAGGCCGCCGGCATGCAGAAACCGAACGCCTCGCGGGCGGCCCAGTAGGCTTCCGCGAGCTGCCGCGCCGCGCGGTCCATTGCGGCTGCATCCGTGCCGGTGATGACGGCCGCGGCGGTCGCGCGAGGCTCGTCGGCCCATGCATAGCCGACCATGAGCGAGGCGTCCCAGATCCCCGGCCGCGCATCGATGGCGGGCAAGGCGGCGTAGAGCGTGCGCGCCGGCTCCTCCTCCGTGCTGGTCCGCTCGCCCGGCAACAGCACGGGGATCGGCACCCAGCGCAGATGCGGGCGGGCGCCGCCGCGCAGCGTGTGCAGCAGCATGTCGATGGCGCAGCGCTTGGTCTCGTCGACGTCGACATGCGGAGCGGTGCGGTAGGCGGAGAACATGTCGAGCTGGTCGATGACGCGCTGGCTGACATTGCCATGCAGGTCGTAGCTTGCCGCCACCGGGATGTCCGGCCCGACCACCGCGCGCGCGGCGGCGATCCAGTCGCCCTCGGCGTCGTCCATGCCGACGACGTTCGCGGCGCCATGCATCGCGAGATAGAGGCCGTCGAGCTCTCCCGCCGCGCGGAGCCGCTCCAGGAACTCGCGCTTGAATGCATCATAGGTGGACGGCGCAATCGGGCCACCCGCGATGGCGCGCGCATGCAGCGTCGGCGCGAAGGCGACGCCGTCGCTCGCGATCACATGGAACTCGGGGTGCACGAGAAGCGCCTCTCCACGCAGCACGCGGAAATCGGCCTCTTTCATGACAACCGGGTTGTAGGTGGAGCACTCCGTGTGCAGCCCGCCGACGGCGATGCGCAACGGGCGCGCGCTTGACTTCGTCATCGGCGGGACGAAAGGTCAAAAACGGAACAAAGGCAAGCCGGGAGCACCGCCCATGCGGACCGAGATCACGCGCGCGGATTTCGTCAGGCTCGGTCTCGCCGTCGCGACCGCGCCGCTGCTGCAGCGCGTCGCGCGCGCCGCCGCCGCCGCCGCCGCCGAGTTGGCGATCATGCAGACCGAGGCGCCGCGCAGCATGGATCCGGCCGATCAGACCGCGACGCTCACGTCGGGCGTGCTCTCGCCGATGTACGAGGGTCTGACGAAGTTCGACGAAAATCGGCAACCCGGCCCGAGCCTCGCGACCGCGTGGAAGACCGACGACGCGGGCACGAACTGGAGTTTCGACCTGCGCCCCGGCGTGAAATTCCACGACGGCACGCCCTGCGACGCCGACGCGGTCGCGGCAAGCTTCCAGCGCCATCTCGACACGCAGCGCGGATTGGCGAGCAGCGGGCGGTTCCGGGCCGTGATCGCCGACGTGAGGGCGAATGGCGCGGGCGTGGTGTTCACGCTGAAATCCCCCTACCCCGCCATGCTCCGCCTGCTGGCGACGGCCAACGCCTCCGTCGTCAGCCCGACTGCCGACAAGACCGGCACGCTCGGGCGCAAGGCGGTCGGCACGGGGCCGTTCCGCTTCGTCGAATGGGCGTCGGGGCAGTATGTCCGGCAGGAGGCAAACCCGGACTACTGGGGCGCGAAGCCGTCCCTGGCCGCGCTGAAATGGACGTGGACCGCCGAGCCGGGCGTGATGAACATGGCGGTGCACACGGGCGACGCGGACATCGTCAACCCGCTCCCGCCGGCCTTCGCGGGGCAGCTCAAGTCGCAGTGGAAGATCGGGCTGCAGAACCATGACGGGTCGGCGGTCTACTGGGTTTCGCTGAACACGCAGATGAAGCCGCTCGACGACGTGCGCGTGCGGCAGGCGCTGAACTACGCCACCGACCGCGCGGCGCTCGTGCGCAGCCTGCTGTTCGGCTACGCGACGCCCGCCAACTCACCGCTCGCGCCGGTCGATCTGTTCTATGACGCCTCGCAGCCCGGCTATCCCTACGATCCCGACAAGGCGAAAGCGCTGCTGCGCGAGGCAGGCGTTCCGGATGGCTTCTCGATGAACGTCGCGGTGCAGGCGCCGCAGTCGAATATCGCCGAGGCGCTGCAGGGCATGTGGGCGAATGTCGGCGTGAAGCTCGACGTGCTGCGGATGGAATCCGGCGTCTGGGTGCAGGCGGCGTTCGGCGACCCGGAGCAGAAAGCCAAGCAAGGGTTGTTCAGCGCGCTGGCGTCATGGTCGACCGGGTTCATCGATCCCGACCAGCAGTTTCGTCCGCTCTACGGCAGCAAGAACTGGTCTCCGACTGGACCCAATCTCGGCTTCTACAAGAACGATACGCTCGACGCCCTGCTCGACCGCGCCGCCGCGACAATGGACCCCGCGCAGCGGCAGCCGATGTATGTGCAGGCACAGAAGATCGTTGTCGACGACGCGCCGCATGTCCTGCTCTACATCCCGAAAGACCTCGCGGCGATCCGCTCCGATGTGCAGGGCGTGTGGATGCTGCCGGGCGGCCAATTGATCGTGTCGTCCGCCCGCCGCGCGTAGCTCGCGCAGGTGGGGCGCTATGTCGGGCGCAAGCTGCTTGCGCTGCCGCTGGTGCTGCTCGGAGTGTCGTTTCTCGTCTTCGGCGCGATCCGGCTGCTGCCGGGCGATCCCGCGCGGATCATGGCGGGGGATCAGGCGACCGGCGAGGCGATCGCGGGGATGCGGCACCGCCTCGGGCTCGATAAGCCGTTCCTGCTGCAATACGGGCTGTTTCTGACGCAGGCGGCGCAGGGCGATTTCGGGATCTCGATCCGCTCGAAGCAGCCGGTGCTCTCCGAGGTTACGCGACGGTTTCCCTACACCGTGGCGCTGGCGTCCAGCGCGTACGGCTTCGCGATCGTGATCGGGACGGTCGCGGGCGTCGTCGCGGCGGTGCGCGGCGGTTGGGTCGACCATCTCGTGATGGCAATGACGATTCTTGCCGCGTCGACCGCGAATTTCTGGCTGGCGCTGGTGGGGATGATGGTGTTCGCGGTCGAGCTCGATTGGCTGCCGCTACTCGGCGCGGGGAGCCCAGCGCATTACGTCCTGCCGACGGCGGCACTCGGGCTGCTGCCGACGGCGATCATCGCGCGGATGACGCGCTCGGGGATGCTGGACGCGCTGCGGCAGGATCACGTACGGACAGCGCGCGCGAAGGGGTTGCGCGAGACCGTCGTCACGCTGCGGCACGCGCTGCGCAACGCGCTGATCCCGATCGTCACGATCGTCGGTCTGAATTTCGGCGGGCTGCTCGGCGGGGCGGTGGTGACCGAGACGGTGTTCAACTGGCCGGGCATCGGCAGCCTGCTGGTCGACTCGGTGCGGGACCGGGATTACCCGATGATCGAGGCGTTGGTGCTGCTGTCGGTGTTCAGCGTCGTCATCGTCAACCTGATCGCGGACGCCGCCATCGCGCTGCTCGATCCGCGCCTGCGATTGGGGTGAGCGCGTGCGCAGGCGCGGCAATCTCATCCTCGGCGGCGCGCTCGTCGCGCTGATCGTGGCCGCCGGACTGCTGGCGCCAGTGATCGCAGGGAGTGCGGCCTTCGCGCAGAATCTCGGCAACGCGATGCTGCCGCCTTCCGCCGCGCACTGGCTCGGCACGGATCAGTATGGGCGGGACCTGTTCGCGCGGATCGTTTACGGCGCGCGGATCTCGCTGTTCGAGGTGGCGCTCGGGGTCGGCATGGCGATGGCGGCGGGGATTCCGGCGGGACTGGTCGCCGGATGGTTCGGCGCGCTGACCGACGAGGTGATCGGCTGGAGCACGAACATCCTGTTCGCGTTTCCCGGCATCATCCTCGCGATCCTGATCGTGAGCGTGCTGGGGCCCGGATTGTTCAACCTGCTGCTGGCGATCGCGATTTTTTCGGTGCCCGTCTATGTCCGGCTGACGCGCAATCTCACGCTCGCGCTGAAGCAGATCGACTATGTGGAGGCGGCGCGGTCGACGGGCGCGTCCACCGCGCGCGTGCTGTTCCAGCATGTCCTTCGCAACGCGCTGCCGCCACTTCTCGTGCAGGCGACGCTGACGGCGGGGACGGTGATTCTGGCGGCGGCGAGCCTCAGCTTCCTGGGCCTCGGTGCGCAGCCGCCGCTGCCGGAGTGGGGAGCGATGATGAGCAGCGCGCGGGATCTTCTCGGCGTGGACAACGATCTTTCGCTGTTCCCGGGGCTGGCGATCACGGTTGCGGTGCTTGGCTTCAACCTGCTGGGCGATGGGGTTCGCGATCTGCTCGATCCTCATCGGGGCGTTCGGGGATAAGAGTTTTGTTACGATATCGTAATGGTCGGATTGTGCAGAGGCGCGACGCGTCAGGCCCGATTTTTTGAAGCGGTCACGGGGACGGAGATGCTGTCGGACAGCTTCATCATGAGCTGTCCGCCGCGCGTGCGGTATGTCGGGAGCGGATACTCCGCGCCGGCCCGGGCGGGTCGGGCGCGGCGCGGGCGCGGCTTGCGCACGCGCGGCGGCAGCGGCGGCAGCAGCTCGGGCGACGGTTGGGCGGCCAGCATCCGGCACAGCGGCCGCAGCATCCGATGGAGCTGCGGCGCCGCCTTCAGCAGCGCCTGCATCTCCGGCTCGCCCAGCAATTGCACCAGGTTGAGCCCGAACCCCACCGCATCCCCCGGCACCAGCGGCACCAGCCAGCCGAACCGACGCGGCAGCCGCTCATAGGGTTTGCGGGCCGATGGCTGGCGCGGCGTCAGGCGCACGCGTGGCGGA
>DATAPS010000141.1:0-6950 GCA_036265085.1 Acetobacteraceae bacterium
ACCCTGCGGAAAATGGTCCAGTAGCCCGCGCCGTCCACGAGCGCGGCTTCCTCAAGCTCTCGTGGCTGACGGAGCATGAACTGGCGCATCATGTAGACGCCGAACGACGAGGCGACCGAGGGGAGCGCCAGACCGATGCGCGTGTCCAGCAGCCCGGTTGCGGCGTAGCCGAGATAGATCGGGATGAGCACCAGCGCCGGCGGCACCATCAGGCCAATGAGCATGCCGAAGAACAGCACGCTGCGGCCGGGAAAACGCAGCCGCGCGAAGGCGAAGGCGGCGAGCGAGGACGTCGCGAGCACGCCCGCTGTGACCAGCGTCGCGACGAGAAAACTGTTCCAGAACATCAGCGGGAACGGCACGCGCGACGTGAGAACCTCGATGTAGTTGCGGATATCCCAGACGTCCGGGATCAGGCTCGGCGGAAGCTGGTAGGCCTCGCCGATCGGCCGGAGCGAGGCGCTGACCATCCAGAGGAAGGGTACGAGCATCCCGAAGCCGCCGGCGATCGTGAGCGCCGTCACCACGAGATCCACCGGCCGCAACCGCACCGGACTTACTCCCGCGCCAGATGGCGGGAGGCGCGGAGTTGAACGATCGTGACCGCCACGATGACGAGCAGCAGCACGAGCGCGGAGGCCGAGCCGGCCCCCACATCCTGCGCGCCGAAAGTCTGCTCGAACATGTACATAACCATGCTGTTGGTCGCGTCGCCCGGCCCGCCCGCGGTGAGGATGCGGATGGATTCGAAGACCTGAAGCCCCGTGATCGTCGCGTAGGTGGCGCAGAACAGCAGCACGGGCAGGATGACAGGCAGCTGCACGGAGAGGAAAACCCGCAGCGGCCGCGCGCCGTCGAGCGCGGCGGCCTCGATGAGGCCGCGTGGCACCGACTGCAAGGCGGCGAGCAGGATGACCATGAAGAAGCCGAAATGCTTCCAGACATCCATGATGACGATTGACAGCATCGCCACATGCCGGTCGGTCAGCCAGCCGACTTTCGGCAGTCCGGAAGCCTGGACGTAGTAGTTCAGGGCGCCGAGATCCGTGGAGTAGATGAATTTCCAGACGAGAGAGACAAGCGCGGTGGCGATCAGCACCGGGAGGAAATAGGCGAGACGGAGAAGATAGAGGATCGGCCCCGGCAGCCGCCGGTTCAGGAGCACGGCGAGGATCAGCCCGGCGCCGACAGTCCCCGTAACGGCGAGTGAGACGAACAGGAACGTGTTGGCGAGGCTCTTCCAGAACCGCGCGTCGACGAGAACGAAGCGGAGGTTGTCCAGGCCGACGAACTCGACATGCCAGGTGAAGCGGTCGATGCCGGTGAAGGCGAACACCAGCACCGCGCAGACCGGGATGAACGTGAAGACGAGGTAGAACAGATAAGCTGGCGCGAGAAACCCGAACGCGGCGATGGCTTCGCGCGTGGCCGCCCGCCGCGTCATCCTTCGCGGATCACCATTTCACGCGAGCCATCGCGCGGGAGAGTTCCCCGTCCAGCGCATCCAGCATCGGGTCGATTTCCTGGTTCCCTGTAAGATAGGCGTCGACGTTGCGCATCATGATGTCTTCGACCTGCGCGAAATTCGGCGGTTGCGCGAGCGGCTTCGCCACCGCCGCGGCGCCGTAGAAGATCTTCGCGTTCGGCGGAAAGCTGAGGAACTGCGCATTCGTCGCGGCGGCGCGCGTCGGCGGTATCGAGCGCATGTCCCGGCTGAGCTGTTCGGCATTCGCCTGCCCCGTCAGCTCTTTCAGCAATTCCCAGGCGAGGTCAGGGTTGGGCGACGCGGCGGTGATGCCGATGCCGCCCATGCCGGCGATCGATGTCTGCGAACGGTTCCGTGGACAGAGCTGCACGTCCACGGTGTCGAACTTCGCCGAAATCATCTCGGTCACGCGCGGATGCGTGCCGGCGAACATCGCCACCTGCTTGGCAAGGAAGGGCGCGCCGCCGGTGTCGTTGCGGGCGAAGGCGGGAGAGACCCTATGCTTGTGGATGAGGTCGTGCAGGAAGACCAGCGCCTCGCGGAATTTCGGGTCGCGGACATTGCTCGCGTGTCCGTCTTCGCTGAGGCGGTCGGTGTTGTTGGTGAGAAACCAGGTGGAGAGCGCGAACTGGCCTCCGGGGATGAAGTAGCCGTACTGCGTCACCTTTCCCGACGCGTCCCTCTTCGTGAGTTTCTGCGCGGCGTCGAGGAAGTCGGCCCATGTCCAGTCGGGCGCGGGCGGCTTGGCGCCGGCTTCGCTGAACATCGCGGTGTTGTAGTAGGTGACGACGGTGTTCCACTCGTTCGGTACATAGGCAAGCTTGTCGCGGTAGCGCAGACCGCTCAGAAGCGCCGGCTCGATGTCGTCGAACAGCGCCTTCCCCACCGGATCCGCCTGCACATAGGGCATCACGTCGCGCACGAGATTGCGGCTACCCAGTGTCGAGACGCCTTCGGTGGCCATCATCACCAGATCCGGCGGCGTGCTGCTGCTGACCTGATTGAGGAACTGCGTGATGTAGTCGCCCCACGGGTTGGTGCTGACATACTGCGCCTTCACCGTCACCGACGGATATCGCTTGTTGAAGCGCTCAACTGCGGCGTTGGTCAGGCGGATGTCGGAGTCCGACGCCGGCCGGAACAGGGTCAGCGTGGCGGTCGTGCTGGCGGGGGGCGCCGCGTAGGCGCGCAACGGCACGGCGGCGCCGGCGAGTAGCGCGAGGAGGGATCGGCGGTGCATGCGCAGCTTCTCCTGTTTTCCCGGGTCAGAATTCGGCGATGTCGCGCAGCCCGTCGAGGCTGAGGGCAGCGCACCGCACGCGCAGCGTGTCGCCTGCGGCGAGGGCGGCGCGGTCGAAAGAGATCATCCCGTTGTGCGATTGCGCGGCCAGCGGCAGGTCGTTCAGCGTGACTGTCGCGACGGCGTCGCCGATCGGCAGGCCGAGTTCGGCGAGCGGGAGCGATCCGGCGAGGACGCCGAGCCTGAAGCTGCCGGACGCCATCTCGGAATTGCCCCAGCCGCTTCCCGTGGACCAGAGGCTGCGCCATGCCGCGCCGTCGCGCAGCACCGGGGCGAAGGTGATCCGTGCGGCACCGGCATCAAAACGGAACCCGGACAGCGTGGGAACCGCGGCCCACGCCGCCATCGAGCGGGAATAGTTCGAGCCGCACTCGATCTCGTTCCAGGGATTGCGCTCGGTGCCGCCGTAGCGGTCGCGCACAGCCCGGAACACGCGAACGCCCGCGTCGAGCATTCCGTATTGCATCATCGCGCAGCCGAACGCGTATTCGAATCCGTGCATCGTCTCCTGGGCGTAGGGCACGGGAACGGCAGGCATGCGCCGTCCCTCCGGCCAGGTGCAGATCAGCGTGCCCGCTTCCTCCTCCAGCCCGAAAACGCGGCAGGGATTGGCGACGTCGCCGAGCCGCGGCCGGAAGTTATGCCGGTCGATCGCTCGGAGCGCCGAGACGACATGATCGCGGTCAAGGATGTCGCCGAGGCCATAAAGGTTCGCGTGCCAGTGGCCCAGCACCTGATCGATGAGACAGCCTTCGCCGAGCTGATATTTGATCTCGCGGTGCTCGTCGCTCCAGTAGAGATCGTAGACCGTGCCGCCGACGAGGCGGCGGGAGACGGTTGCGGTGGCATACGGGTCGAGCGCGCGGCGGTCGCCGAGATCGAGGCTCTGGACGTAGTACTCGCCGTTGAACAGGTTGGCGTCCACCCAGTCGCGGCCGCGGGCGCAGATGGCGCGCCACTCGGCGGCGGTCGCGGCGTCGCCGAGATGCTCGGCGATGGCGGCGCCCGCCTTCAGCGCGCCGAGATAGAATCCGGTCAGCCAGACATTCGGGCCGAACAGCTCCATGTCCAGCGTGTGATGCTGCCGCCCCCACAGCACGCCTGTTTTGCCGGGGTCCCAGAGATCGGGATTGTCCGTGTGCCACGCGTATTCGACGGTGCGTCTGGCGATCGGCCAGAGCCGGGCGAGGAAGGCGTCGTCGCCGCTAAGCTTCCAGTCGCGATAGAGCTTCATCATGCCGCCGAACTGGCCGTCCGCCGCCGGCCGTTCGGTGCGCGCGCGCGTGCCGACCGGCAGCGACATGCGGAAGCTCATGCCGCCGGCATCGTCCGTGTTCTGCACGTAATCGAGTTCGCGCATGCTGCGTTCGAGCGCGGGAAACAAAAACGGCAGCGCCTGCTGATAATTCCAGACATGCGCGCAACTGCCCTCGCAACTGCCGACGTCCTGGAACAGCCCCTCCCATCCGTAGAAGCTGCCGTCCGTCAGCCGCACCGTGGTCGCCGTCTTGAGGATGCTGAGATTGGCGGCTGCGGCATCGAGGACGGGAAGCGGCAGGCTGCTCGCATACAGCGTGTCGCGGAACAGCGCCGTTCGCGCGAACAGGTCGGCCCAGTTCGTCAACACATGGCGCGCGACCGCGCCGACATCCGGCCAGCGCGTCGCGTACCAGTTCGGCCATGTCCGGTCGTTGCTCTCCGGCTGGTCGAAATGCCAGATCGGGGTTTCCCAGGATTTCTCGAAATTCGGCACGTACCAGGCGATCACGAACCGGACCGTGCGCCGCTCTCCGGCCGGAACGGTGACGTGCGCGGCCTGGAGGCTGTGGACGACGCTGCGCCGCATACCATGCGCGCCGAAATTCGGCACGGTGCGCCGGTCACGGAACGGGCCGGGCCGGGAGATGTCGTTCCAGTAGACCTGAAGCGAGTCGAACCACATCCCGTCGTAGAGATAGGTCTGGTGGCTGGTCTCCGCCGCGTCGGTCGCCACCATCAGTTCCGTGTATTCGGGCTGGGTGCGCGCCACCCCGTCGGTCGCGATGCGGACGCTGGACAGCCCCGGCCCCGCGACATGCTCGGCGCGCGTGGGCGTGCGCGGCCCGTGCCCCAGCACGCCGCTGACAGTGTAGTCGATCGCCTCATCGGTGGTGTTGAACAGCGTGATCGCGAACATCGCGGCGGGAATGCTGGAGTTGTCGTCGTCCTGGGGAATGAATGGATTGAACGCGGTGATCTCCGCCTCGCCGGGGAACAGCGGGTCGGTCAGGTGCAGGCCGGCGATCGGGAACCGCCCGTCGAAGCGGCAGCGGCGGAAATGCGGCATCCCCGCAAGCGAGTCGCGGCGCGCGCCGGTGCCGTAGTTGCGTGAGGCTTCCGCCATGAAATCGCCCGTGCGGTCGCCGCGATAGGGGCCGTTCAGCACGCGCGCGTCCAGAACCTTGCCGCCGCGTTCGGCGCGGACCGCGAAATGGGAAAATCCGTTGGTGCTGCCTTTGGCGGGCCGGTTGTAGATTTCCCAGTCGATCAGCCGGCCGCCGCCGCTGAAGCCAACCGAACCCGTCCCGATCCCGCCGAGCGGGAAACTAATATGAGCGAGTTGCTGGCCTTCGTACGTGAACGGGGCTTTGGCCGGCATCTGCTGGCGATCCTCCGAAGTCGCGGCGGCCTCTGGGTGACCGCTTCTGCGTAGGACGGAGGATGAGCGGCGGCGTAACGGGTGTCCAGAGCGGGACGTCGGTGCGGTAGGACCGCGATCTCGCTCCGGCAGGCGGGTTATCCACAGCTCCTACACCACGTCAGGAAACGTGACCTCGGCTTGTGCAGGACGCGGTGCGTCAGATCCTGCTCAAACGCGCCGCCCAGGCCGGCCTGAAAGGCACACTTGCGTCGCCGGTAAGCCCGCACTCAGGCTTCGTGACAGCCGCCTATGGCAACGGCATGCTCGATGACGAGAATATGGGCCACACGCGCTATCGTAGTCTGACGACAATGCGCAGCTATGTACGACACGCCAAGCTGAGCCGGGTCGATCCGGCCGGAAAGCTGGGTCTGTGACAAATCGCCGCTACGCTTGGGCAAGATCGATCTCGATATGCACCTTGCGCGCGGTCAGGACTGGCCGGAGGGCCCGGCCTTCGCCGCGGTGCATCCGCACGATACCGGCAGCGCTCAGTCGTCGCAGGGTGCGCTGCACGTTCTGCGGCGCCCGCTGCACCATGTCGGCCAGCTCGTTCACTGACTGAGGCTGACGGGTGGCGATGATGCGTAGGAGTTCTCGATTGCGAGGGGACAGCAGTTTGGCTCCCGCTTCGAGGGAGCGGAACTCGACAGCTGTGTTGTCTTCCGCATCGACCCGCTCGATCCAAATCTTTGGCTCTTTCGGATCGACCGCCCGCTTTCCGCGCGCGACGTCGGTCGTGTAGCGCTTGAATTCCTCGAATGTGCCGTTCTTCGTCTTCATAAGGTTCCTCGCTCCTTGAGTATGCGCTCGACCTCGCGGTAAAAATCCTCGAGCAGCTCCGGCGGCCCGCGATAGACGTAGCCGCGCACCTTCCGGCTCCCGTAGCCATGCCGGTGGTCGAATTCCGGCTGGCCGCGTATGCCGTGCGCGTTGTCGATCCCGTAGATGCGGCGGCCAACCGGATCGTGCAGCGTCAGGCTGTATTTGACGCCGTGCGGGCGGTGCCGCGTTGCGGGAACCTCGCGCGCCTCGATCTTCACGACGAAGCCCTGCACAAACTGAAATTCGAGTCCGTCGAGGCTGAGCAGAAACGAGAGATCGTAATCAGGCGTCGACACATGCCATCCTATCCGGATTGGATGCCAAACTCAAGTTGGTCTCGGCACGGCTAAGCCGCTGATTCCACTCGAAAAGAGTGCACAACATAACGAAGAGCGTTTTTGGTTTGGCGGCGCGGCGCACAAGCCTTGCGTTGGGTGCTGGCTGACTGGGGCCGCGCCGGTGAACCAAAAACGTGTTGGGCTAAACCGCTGCGCCCGGATGGTTATGGGGATTGTTGCGACGGGGCGCCTGGCGAACGGTCGCGCGGTGCCGTGGTTCTGTGGCCTTGACGGGATGCTGGAGCAGACATGATGAGGTGGCCCAGGGTGTTGGCGACCAATTGGCCGGAGAGATGATGCCATTTCCAGGTTTCGCGATCT
>DATAPS010000142.1:0-2177 GCA_036265085.1 Acetobacteraceae bacterium
GCGTTCCGGCGTGGCCGATCCGCAGCTCGTAGGTCCAGAAGCCGAATAGTTCCGGATCGTTCGGGTCGATGCCGGGCGGAAGCGGGAGCAGGAAGTGAACGTTCGAATCCGGTGAAGGCTCGAGCTGCGTCATGGCGGTGAGCCCGGCGCGGTCGTCGGTGTCGTTCGGAATGATGGCGCGGAGCAGCTCCGGATCGACGGGGAGCGGCGGGTTGCTGTCCGCGACGGTCTGAGGCGTGGCGTTATAAAGCAGCGGGTCAGCGCCGTGCGCCAGCACCCGCGCGAAGAGCGCGTCGCCGGCGGCGTTGGCGACCGGCTCCGTCAGCTCGATCCACAAGGATCGCTGCCGCGCCGAAGTCGACGCATAAAGCGGCCCGGCCACGTAGGATGAGAGCGCAAGCCCGACCGAAGCGATTGCCGGGACTTGGTTGGGCGGGATTGCGATCGGCAGACGCAGGTCGAGCGGCGCGTCGGCGTATTCGGTTCCGGTAAGCGCCGCCGGCGGCGTGGTATAGACCGGCGTGGGTGGCGTGGGCGGAAGTGCGGGTCCGGCGGGCGTGCGGTTCGGCTTCACGAACCAGCGATGCCGCAACGACTGCGGAAAGCCTCCGGCGACCGGCTCATGCGGATCGATCGCGTCGAAAAAGATCAGCCGTGTCCGCGACCGCGTCTGGTTGCTCAGTTGCGTTGTCGCCGCGCTTCCGAGAACACGCGGGACCGCGACCGCTCCCACGGCGATAGCCGCTGCTTCGCCATCCGTGGGTCCGCCGCGAAGGATCGTGAAGCCCGCGTCGGTCAGCCCGTCCCACGTCCAGTCCCGCTCCAGGTCGAGCACAACGGCCACGATCCAGTAGCGCAGCAGCTCGCTGGTCGAGCCGAAAGTCAGCGTCTCGCCGTCGGCGGAAACCAGCGCGCGCAGGGCGCGAGAGGCGCCAAACACGATGCGCGTCCCCGTCGGCGCGGAGAGCGAGTCGCCGTTTGCCACCACGCTGAGCTCTTCGGCCAACTGCGAAACGAGGGGAGGCGCGTCCACGCCCGCAGGCCGCCGGAAGAGGTAGCCGGTAACGGGTTCCGCTGCGTCCGCTTGGCCCAGAAGCTCGGGTTCTCCGGCGGGCTCGACGCGCACCAGGATCGTCGTAGCCATCGCCTGCGAAGCCTGCGGGCCGAAGTACGCGGGCTCGCCGGTGCGCAGCACGCCGCGCAGCGTGATCTGCACGTCGCGCCCGCGCGGAATCAGCAACTGCCCCGTGACGGGTTGTCCCGTCGGCGACCAGTTCACGACAGAAGGCTCGTCGATGTAGACAATTGGAATCGTCGTTCCGGGATCGGTCCCGAGCGGCGGCGGACCGGCGGTCGGATTGAGTGTCCGCGAAGTCGTGTACAAGGTGACGAAGATGCCGTCCTCGGTTCCCAGGTCGTGCAGCGGATGGCGCACCAGCACCTCGATGGAAACCGCTGCCACGTCGGGATCGGGGAGCCCGGCGATGCCGCTCGTCCCACTTTTTGCACTGGCAACCAGCGTCGCGCGGATGGTGTCGCGCCAAGTCGCCTGATCGCCGAGGTGCGTGTAGAGCGCCTCCGGATATACGATGCTCGCCCGGCTGACGATCAGGGACGCGGGCGCGCTCCGGACGCCCGGTTGCGGGACGATGAGGTTCCCGTTCCCGTCCAGTTGCTGAACGGCCGGCGCCTTCGGCGGGACCAGGCGTTGAAAGGTCTGTGTCCCGATGGCCGCTGGACCAGGATTGACGGGTGAGTCGCTGAGGCGCGGCCCGCCGCTGCTCAGATCGCCGAGCCGCACGCGAAACGAATAAGTATGTCCATAGGAAAGTAGCGTCGTCAGATCGACGGCGGTACGCGACGGGGTCTCGGGCGAAGAGCGCGTGGTGTTGTGTCAAGAAGGCGCGAGAGCGCCATGCTGTACGAGAGATGAAGGAGGACCCTTCGGAGCCGTCCTGTAGGGGAAGGCTTCAAACCGCCATGAGCTGCTTCGGTCAAAAGCTGCGGTAGTAAACGTCATGGTCAAAAGGCGTGAGATTGATCACGTCAGGTATGGATGAGAGAGATGAGCGCAAGCGAACCTCTGGTGACGCATCGAAACGCTTTAGGCGGCATCAGAACTGGGGTTGCACTACTGCTCCAGGAAGAGTGTGGCGGAAACCTACTTATTGGCCACG
>DATAPS010000143.1:0-5585 GCA_036265085.1 Acetobacteraceae bacterium
CGACATCTCGGAGGACAACGACTGGAGCGCGGTCCGCGTCTGGTATCCGCCCGCGGGGCAGCTCGGTGCCACGACCTACGCGACCTATGGCTTCGTGCTGCCACCCTGGCGCGCGAACCATGAGGCCCTCATTCGAGCGACGCGGGCCGCCGCCGAGCTCGGGGTCGACGCCGCGCGCGGCCGGCCGCTGCCAGGCGCGCGCGCCTATGGGAGCTGATCGTCGCTGGAACGGGCGTAAACAGCGCTTGCATCCCGTTTGACGGCGGGCCATTTCCTAACGGCGATGGGCGCCGCCCATTGGAGGAAGGTCTATGGGTAGCTTTAGCATTTGGCATTGGCTGATCGTGCTGCTGGTCGTGCTCCTGCTGTTCGGCAGCGGCAAGGTCAGCACGCTGATGGGCGACTTCGCGAAGGGCATCAAGTCCTTCAAAAAGAACATGGCCGAGGAACACGACGCTTCGATGGAAGCGAGCGCGGAGAAGCCGGGCACGATCGCACCCCCCGGCCCGCGCACGACGACCGGCACCACGCAGACGACGGCCGCCAATCACGGCTGATCCCGCCGCAACGCCGGCCCGGCCGATCCATGCGGTCGTCCGGGCGAGGGCAAGCGGTCAGGCGCTGCGCTCCGGCGCCGCCTGACGGTGCTGCCGGTCGCCGCTGTCCTCACGGATATCGAGGGCACGACCACACCGAGTTCTTTCGTGCGGGACGTGCTGTTCCGGTACGCGCGCGACCGCCTGCCGGAGTGGCTGGCGGAGCACGCCGCCGAACCTGCAGTCGCGCATGAGCTCGCGGCGGTGCGGCGCCTCGCCCCCCTCGCCCCCGCGCTCGATACGCTGCTCCACTGGATCGACCTCGACGCCAAGATCACGCCGCTCAAGACGATTCAGGGCATGATCTGGCGCGACGGCTACGCGGGCGGCGAATTGTCCAGCGAGGTCTACGCCGACGTGGCGCCCTGCCTCCGTCTGTGGCACGCCGCCGGGGTGCGGCTCTATGCCTACTCGCCCGGATCGGCCGAGGCGCAGAAACTGGTGTTCGCTCACGGCCCGGCCGGCGATCTCACCGGCCTCTTCAGCGGCTTCTTCGACACCCGCGTCGGCAACAAGCGTGAACCGGATACCTACAGCCGGCTCGCCATTGCCATGGACCTACCTCCCTCCGAGGTGGTCTTCCTCTCCGACGGAGAGGAAGAACTCGACGCCGCGGCCGCTGCGGGATTGCGGACCTGCCAACTCGTCCGCGCCGCTGACCGCACCCCGCCGACCGACCGTCACGCGATAGCCCCGGACTTCTTCGCGGTCGCGCGCGTGATGGCGCTTCCGGCGCCGGCCGCCATGGTGACTGGCCAGTGACCGCCAAGGGCTGTTACGTCGTTTCGCGTGCATCGCCGGAACGACGGAGATTCTCATGGCCACCCACCGCCTCGCAGCCACCCCCGAGACCATCCGCTGGGGCTTGTTCAGCGCGGATTTCCCGCCCGTCCTGACCATCGATACCGGCGACACCGTCGAGATCGAATGCGTCTCCGGCGGGCCGGATGTGATGCCGCCGCCCGGCAGCGACTTCACCGTTCCGCCCGCACTCGCGGCGATCCACAACTCCAGCATCCCGCGCGGCCCCGGACACCTCATCACCGGCCCAGTCGCGGTCCGCGGCGCGCATCCCGGCGACATGCTCGAGGTTAAGATCGAGAAGATTGCCCTCGGCGCCGACTGGGGCTTCTGCGGTTTCCGGCCGCTCGCCGGCACGCTGCCCGACGACTTCTCCGAGCGCTTCCTCACCCACATCCCGGTCAATCGCGCCGCCCGCACCTGCCGAATGCCGTACGGCGTCGAACTCCAGCTCGCGCCGTTCTTCGGCGTGATGGGCGTCGCGCCCAAGCCGAATTACGGCACGATCTCGACGGTCCAGCCGCGCGAGCACGGGGGCAATCTCGACAATAAGGAGCTCGGCGAGGGCGCCTCGCTGTTTCTGCCGGTCTGGGCGGAGGGCGCGCTATTCTCGGTCGGCGACGGCCATGGTGTGCAGGGCGACGGCGAGGTCTGCATCAATGCCCTGGAAATGTGCCTCACCGGGACTTTCACATTCACCCTCCACCGCAAGCAGGGCGAAGCCGCGGCGCTGCGGTATCCGCGCGGCGAAACCGCGACGCATTTCATCAGCATGGGGATGCACGAGGATCTCGACGCCGCGATGCGGACCGCCCTGCGCGAGATGATCGCCTTCATCTGCGCGCGCTCCAACCTCTCGCGCGAGCAGGCCTACCAATTCTGTTCGCTCGCGGTGGATTTCCACGTGACCCAGACCGTGAACGGGGAGAAGGGCGTGCACGGGATGCTGCGGAAGGGACTTTTGTTCTGATCGGGCGTCAATTTCGCGTTCAAATGGCGTGACGACACAAGCCGTTGGGGTTTTTTACGCGAGTTGTCCACAACATTTTGAGAGATTCGGGCTTGACGGCGTTGTCTCCGACGCGCCGCGCCGATACCGTATCTTGTAGGTCACGCGACAGGAGGACCTACATATGGAGTGGAACGACGAGCTGATCGCGAAACTGCAGATCCTGTGGGGGGAGGGCCATTCGACCTCCGAAATCGGCAGGCGCATCGGCATGTCCAAGAACGCGGTCGTCGGGAAGGCGCATCGCCTGAACCTGCCGTCCCGCCCGTCGCCCATCCGGCGCGAGGGCATGCCGGGCGTGACGCCGCGCCCGCCTGCGCCGAAACGGTGCACCGGACCCACGTTGCCGCCGCTGAGCGCCGTCGTCGAGGTGCCGCTCCCGACGACCCTGCCGATCCGCATGGACGAGCCAAGGGGCGCCACGCCCTCGCCTGTGAGTGCGGCGACTGAGATCAAAGGCGTCCAACCGCGGATCGGCCGCAGCATGGCCTGCTGCTGGCCGATCGGCGAGCCGGGGACGAAGTCGTTCCGCTTCTGCGACGGGGATGCGGTCACGGGCAAGCCCTATTGCGCCGAACACGCTGCGATCGCCTACGTGAAGATCCGCGACAAGCGCGAAGAAGCGGCCTGAGCGCAAGCGGCGAGCGCTTGCGTCAAAAGTTTTGCTAACTGCCCTGGAGAGGTCGTATCCTTTTTTAAGGCACGGGTTGGAAGAAAAGACGATAAGGCTGCGGCGTGCCTTCACCGCAGGTGCCATGCATCGGCGCGTGACGTGAGCGTCCGGAAACAGCGCCAGCGATGGCGCGGCCGCGTCTCCCGGCGCTCTCCCGCGGCGCCAACGGGAAGGGCGTTTCGGACATGCTGAACGGTGTCGTGAAGTGGTTCAACCCGACCAAAGGCTACGGGTTCATCGCGCCTGATTCGGGCGGCAAGGATGTGTTCGTGCACATCAGCGCGGTGCAGAGGGCGGGCATGCGGACCCTCAACGAGGGTCAGAAGCTCGGCTTCGAAGTGGAGATGCAGCAGAACGGCCGCGCGGCAGCGGTGAATCTCTCCGCCGCCGCAGACTAGCCGCGCGACCCTGACGCGCCCGGCAGGGTGCGCGCCATCGCGGACCGCTTCCGGCGGACCGCGGCGGGAGCCGTGTTGCCGTCTGCCAACGGCCGAGATTGCAGAAACGTTGCATTGGGCCGATATGGCGCAGATGCACAACTTCACTGACCACGCCCCCGCGCCGCGCAGTGCGCTCGACGCCGATGCGGTCCGCGCCGCCTACAAGCGTTGGGCGGGCGTTTATGACGTGGTGTTTGGCGGCGTTTCGGCCATGGGCCGGCGACGCGCGGTTTCGGAGGTAAATCGTCTCCCCGGTACGCGCGTGCTCGAGGTGGGCGTTGGAACTGGGCTCGCCCTGCCGCACTACAACTCGGCGAAGCGCATCACCGGCATCGATCTCTCGGCTGAAATGCTCAAGCACGCTCGTAAGCGGGTGGCGGCGGAGCGGCTGCGCAATGTCGAGGCGTTGCTCGAACTCGACGCCGAAGCGACTGGTTTCCCCGATGGCGCGTTCGACATCGCGGTCGCCATGTTCGTCGCCTCCGTCGTCCCGCACCCGCGACGCCTGCTGGCCGAGATGCGGCGCGTGGTGAAGCCGAACGGCCACATCCTGCTGGTCAACCATTTCGCGGCGGAGCGCGGCGTACGCTGGTGGGTCGAACGAGCCATGGCGCCGGCGTCTCGCGCGCTCGGCTGGCATCCGGATTTCCGCTTTGAGGCGCTGCTGGCGCCGGTCGAGCACCGCGCCGCGAGGATCCGGCCGGAGGCCCCGTTCGGCTTGTTCACGTTGGTCGGGATCAGCAACGACGCCGCTCCGCGCCAAGCCCTTGATCTCGACAGTTCAGTCGAGTAGCCCACATGGCCACTGCGAGGCGGGCGCCGCTTCGTAGAATACGATCGAGTGGAACTTGTCGATGCATTTTCTGCGGCGTTGGTCGGCGGCTGTCGCCGCCCCGGTGTTCTTCTTCGGCGCGCACGCGCCACACGCCTGGGCGCAGATGCCGCACAACTGGCAGATCGGGCTGCAGGCGGCGCACAGTCCGGTCAAAGCCGAGATCGATAGCCTCAACACGCTGGTGCTGGTCATCATCACGGTGATCACCGCCTTCGTCGCGGGCCTGATGGCCTACACGGTCTGGCGGTTCCATCACTCCCGCAACCTGACGCCGAGCCGCACCAGCCACAACACCGTCATCGAGATCGCTTGGACCGTGGTGCCGGTGCTGATCCTCGTGATTATTGCGATCCCGAGCTTCCGCCTAGTGTACTACGAGGACCGGGCGACGGACGCCGACATGACGCTGAAGGTCACCGGCCATCAGTGGTATTGGGAATACACCTACCCGGATAAGGGAAACATCGACTTCAGCAGCTATCTCGTTCCGGACGATCAGCTGAAGCCGGGCCAGCCGCGGCTGCTGACGGCGGATAACCAACTCGTGTTGCCCGCCGGCAAGACGATCCGGATTCTGACGACGAGCGCCGACGTAATCCATAGCTTCTTCATCCCGAGCCTCGGCGTGCAGCGCTACGCAATTCCGGGGCGCACAATCGAGACCTGGGTGAAGATCGACGAGCCGGGCGACTATTACGGCCAATGCAACCAGATCTGCGGCACCAACCACGACAGCATGCCGATCTCGGTCCACGCGGTCTCACCCGCCGAGTTCGACACATGGCTGGCGCAGGCCAAGACCAAGTTCGCCGGAGGCGCCGCGGCTGCGCCGGCCGCCCCGATCGCGCTCGCCCAGGCCACGCCTGCGGCGGTCGCAGCAGTTCAGCACTGACCCGTATCGTCGGGTCGGCAGGAGACGTGAGATGAGCGTCACGGCGCGAGACACCGCGGTGCACCACGACGAGCACGATCACGGCCACGCGCCCGGGTTCGTGCATCGCTGGTTGATGAGCACCAATCACAAGGATATCGGCACGCTTTATCTGATCTTCGCAGTTTGCGCCGGGATCATCGGCGGCGGCCTTTCGATCCTCATGCGGGCCGAATTGCAGAACCCGGGCATGGAGATCTTCGCCTCGGGTCAGCAATGGAACGCGGTGATCACGGCACACGGGCTCATCATGATCTTCTTCGTGGTGATGCCGGCGATGATCGGCGGGTTCGGCAATTG
>DATAPS010000144.1:0-4575 GCA_036265085.1 Acetobacteraceae bacterium
CCCGACTCGACGCCCCTCATCAGGTTGCGGCTGCGCCAAAGCGGGGCGAACAGCGTGTCGGGCGACGCAAGGGCTGCGGCGATCCACGCCTCGTCCTCGCGGAGATGGCCGGCGTGGTCGAGCGGGCTGCCGGTGTAGGCATTCGGGCGGCTGGCAAGGATGATCGTCACGGCGTCAGCGTGTGCCATGCAACGGCGGGGGGCGGCAACCTTGCGCCGCTCCTCCCGCGGTGTGATATCTGATGCGGGAGGTCGGCGGTGGACGGGCGCCTCGCCAACCCGGTCAGGTCCGGAAGGAAGCAGCCGCAACGAGTTTCCGCTCGGGTCGCTGACCGGCCTCCCACCCGCACCGTCAGAAGGGGCCGCCCGCCGCGGCTGTTCATCGCCGCGCATGTCCGGGCTGGTCCAGGGCAATCCCCCACCGCTTGAAACGCTTCCCGAGCCGCCGCCCGCCGGGCCGAGCCTGTTCGGCGACGCGCCGCCCGCTGCGGCGAAGGTAGAGGCGACGCCTTACCGCGTGCTCGCCCGCAAATACCGCCCGACCACGTTCGACGACCTGATCGGCCAGGACGCGACAGTGCGCATCCTGCGCAATGCCTTCGCCCTGAACCGGGTCGCGCATGCCTTCATGCTGACCGGCGTACGCGGCGTGGGGAAGACGACGACCGCCCGCATCATCGCCCGCGCGCTGACCTGCGTGGGGCCGGACGGCACCGGCGGACCGACTGCCGATCCCTGCGGGGTCTGCACGAATTGCGTGGGGATCCTCGCCGACCGCCATCCCGACGTGCAGGAGATGGATGCGGCGAGCCGCACCGGCGTGGACGACGTGCGCGAGATCATCGAGGCGACGCGGTTCCGCCCGATGCAGGCGCGAACGAAGGTGTTCATCGTGGACGAGGTCCACATGCTCAGCCGCAACGCCTTCAACGCGCTGCTGAAGACGCTGGAGGAGCCGCCGCCGCACGTCACATTCATTTTCGCGACGACCGAAATCCGCAAAGTCCCGGTCACCGTGCTGTCGCGCTGCCAGCGCTTCGACCTCCGGCGCATTTCGGCGGCGGAGCTGGCGGCGCATTTCGGGCGGATCGCCGAACGCGAGGGGGTGGCGATCGCGCCCGAGGCGCTGGCGACGATCGCGCGCGCGGCGGACGGATCGGCGCGCGACGGGCTGTCGCTGCTCGATCAGGCGATCGCGCAGAACACGGGTCCGGAGATCGCGGCGGCCGAAGTCGCAGACATGCTCGGGCTCGCGGATCGGCAGGCGACGTTCGAGCTGCTCGAGGCGGTGATGACCGGGCAACCGGCCGAGGCGCTGGCGATCTCCGAGCGCGGCCATTCGCTCGGCGTCGATCCTGGGCTGATGCTGCAGGACCTGCTCAGCCTCGTGCACACGCTGACGCGGCTGAAGGCGGTCCCGTCGCTCCGCGAGGGGCACGAGCTGCCGGAGGCGGAGCGGACGCGCGGGGCGGCGCTGGCAGACAAGCTGTCGATGGCGGCGCTCGGGCGGGCCTGGCAGATGCTGCTAAAGGGGATCGGCGAGGTCGAGTCGGCGCCGGACCGCCATGCGGCGGCGGAGATGATTCTGATCCGGCTCTGTTACGTGGCCGACCTGCCGCCGCCGGGTGATCTGGTGACGCGGCTGTCGCAGGCGGTCGACAGTGGTGCGGCGTCGGCGCCGCGTCCGCTCGGTCCGGCGCCCACAGGCGGTGGCGCGCGGGCCGTAGCGGTCGCACAGGCGTTGCCGGCGGCTGCTTCCGCTGCGGTCGAAGCGCCGCGGCTGGCGAGCTTCCGCGACGTGGTCGCCATGGTCGGGGCGCGGCAGGAGGCGATGCTGCACGCACATCTCGTGCATTCCGTGCATCTCGTCCGCTTCGCGCCGCCGGTGATCGAAATGAGGACGGAGCCGGAGGCGCCGCGCGATCTTGCCGGACGGCTGGCGACGTTGCTCCAGGGCGCGACGGGGACGCGCTGGACGATCGCGCTCTCCGCCACCGTGGGCGAGCCGACGATCGCCGAACAGGGCGGCGCGGCGGACGCGGCGCGGCGGCGGGACGCGGCGGAGCATCCGCTCGTCCGCGCGATCATGGACGCGTTCCCCGGCGCGAAGATCGAGGCGGTGCGTGACGCCCGCGCCGACGCCTACGGGCTCGCGCCGGAGCCGCCGCCCCTGGTGGACACGCCGCCCGATATCGAATTCGCACCCGACGACGCTGCGTTCGTCGACGAACTTCCGGAGTAGCACACCATGAAGAACATCGCCGGCATGATGAAGCAGGCCGCCCAGATGCAGAAGAAGATGGAGGAGATGCAAGCCGCCCTCGAAGCGACCGAGCGCGAGGGCGTCGCGGGCGCTGGCATGGTGACCGTGCGGCTGGACGGCAAGGGACAGATGCGATCGGTGAAGATCGACCCGAAGCTCGCCGACCCCGCGGAGATGGAGATGCTGCAGGACCTGATCCTCGCGGCGCACGAGGACGCCAAGCGCAAGATCGAGGCGGCCGCAGCCGAGGAGATGCAGAAGATCACCGGCGGCCTGGACCTGCCTGCCGGCATGAAGCTGCCGTTCTGACGATTTGGGCGGTCCCGAAGTCGAGCGACTGATCGGCCTGCTCGCCAAGCTGCCGGGCTTCGGCCCCCGCAGCGCCCGGCGGGCCGCGCTGCGCCTGCTGCAGAACCCGGAGCAGCGCATCGTCCCGCTCGCCGCGGCGCTGAGCGAGGCGGCGCGGGCGGTTCGGTCGTGTTCGCTGTGCGGCAACCTGGACAGCCGCGACCCCTGCACGATCTGCACCGATCCCGAGCGGGACCGGACGACCGTATGCGTGGTGGAGACCGTGGGCGATCTGTGGGCGCTCGAGCGCGCACACGTGCATCGTGGGCGGTATCACGTGCTCGGCGGCACGCTCTCGGCGCTGGCGGGCACCGGTCCGGACGATCTCAGCCTCGCGCCGCTGCTGTCGCGCATCGGCGAGGGCGGGGTTTCGGAGGTGATCCTCGCGCTCGGCGCGACGGTCGACGGGGCGACGACGGCGCACTGGCTGACCGAGCAGCTCAAGCCGCTCGGCGTTGCAGTGACGCGGGTGGCGCAAGGCGTGCCTATCGGCGGCGCGCTCGACGTGCTGGACGATGGCACACTGGCCGCGGCGGTGAAGTCGCGGCGGCCGTTCGGCTAGGCGACCTCAGGCTCGGCGGGGCAGCATCCGTCTGAGCACCCCGTCGCGCCACACAAAATGGTGGAAGAGGGCCGCAGCGGCGTGAAAGCCGGCAACGCCGAGGATGCACCACGCGACGAATGCGTGCGCGTCGCCGATCGTTTGACGGGTCGCGCGGTCGATTCCGCCGGGCATCCGGAATAGGCCGAAGATGCTGTCGCCGCGTGACCAGACGTACATCACGCCGAGGATCACCTGCGCGATGACCAGGACATACAGAATGTAATGCGTCGCCTTGGCGAGGGCCTGAAGCATGCCCTCATCGGCCGCCTCAAGCGCGCGTCCGCCGTGGATGCGGTGCCACAGGCGAAGCGCGAGTACGACGCCGACTGCCAGACCAAGGGTCACGTGGACCGACCGCGCATCGACGCGCAGCCCGCCGCTCGGGAAATAGTCCATGACCTGGGCCATGCCCCAGGCGAGCAGGATGAACAACGCCGTCAGCCAATGCAGCCACATCGTGCGGCTGTCGTAGCGTAGCGTCTCGTGCTGCATGAGGCTCCGGTTCATCACGTTCATCGTAAAGCTATCTCCGTCATCGGCTGCGGCGCATACGGCTCGCGCGGGATGGCGGTGGCCCGCCCGGCAATCAGGTCACTAAGCAGACGCGCGCTGCCGGCCGCAAGCGTGAAGCCGAGCGCGCCCTGGCCGACATTGAGGTAGAGGTTCTCGACGCGGGTCGGGCCGATCAGCGGCAGGCCCGTGGGCGTGAGCGGGCGCAGGCCGGACCAGGGGTTTACGTCCTCCAGCTCGCAAACCCCGGGGAACAGCGCATCGAGGTCGCGTACGAGGCTGTCGGCGCGGGTGCCGGCGGATGCGGTGCCGCCGATCTCGGCGAAGCCCGCAACCCGCAGCGTGTCGCCGAGCGGGGCGTAGACAGTCTTGCGGTCGCTGTCGGTGATGCTGCGAACCGGCGCGCGGTTGCCGCCGCGGACGCGCGCGGTGATCGAGTAGCCGCGCACCGGCTGAACCGCGATGCGCACGCCCGCCAGACGCCCGACCGCGCCGGATTGCGCGCCGGTCGCTAGCACGTAGAGATCGCCGCTCACCTGCTCGCCCGTGGTGCGCAGCGCGGCAATGCGCCGTCCCGACATCTCGAAGCCGCGCACGTCGGCCCCGAGCCGGAACTCGACGTTCAGCGATCGCCGCAGCGAATCGCACAGCATACGGCAGTCGCCGACCTCTTCCGACGGTGTATAGACGCCGCCGACGATCCGGTGCGCGATGCTCTGCAAACCCGGCTCGAGCTCCAGGCATTCAGCCGCGCCCACCACGTGTTGCTCGCAGCCGAACGCCGCTTGCAGCGCGACCTGCGCCGCCGCCTCGTCCAACGCGGCGCGGGAGGATTGGATCACCAACTTGCC
>DATAPS010000145.1:0-1946 GCA_036265085.1 Acetobacteraceae bacterium
CAGGAGCGGGATTGGCGATACCGCCGGAGCTGGGACGGCGAGGAGGTCGATGGCGTGCTCTATCCGCGCGCCAGCGGGCTCGGCGGCTGCACCGGCCACAATGCGATGATCATCGTCCGGCCGAATGATGCCGACTGGAACCACATCTGGCAGCTGACGGGCGACGCCTCCTGGCGCGCGTCGCACATGCAGACATACTTCCGCCGGCTGGAGCGCTGCCGCTACCGGGTATTCCTCTTCCGCTGGCTCGATCGGCTGTGCGGGTGGAACCCCACCGGCCACGGATGGAATGGCTGGCTGACGACAGAGCGCGCCCTGCCACTGCGCGTCATCCTCGACTTTCGCCTCCGCCGCACGTTCAAGCAGGCGTTGCTCGCCGTAAGCAGCATGTTGCCGGATGCGGTGGACGATTGGGGCTGGTTCACCAGCACCGGCGGCGATCCGAACGATCAGAGGCGCGTCACCGCCGAGGCGTCCATGGTCTGCATCCCGCCCATCTCCACGGCGCGTCACGCGCGCACCGGGCCGCGCGATTTCCTGCTCGACGTGCAGCGGAGGTTGCCCGGCCGCCTGACAATCCGCGTCAATGCGCTGGTCACGCGCATCGACATCGATCCGGTGACAAAGACCGCGCGGGGCGTGTTCTATCGGGAGGGGACGCATCTCTACCGCGCGGCCGCGCGTCCGCACGGCGAGCCGGGGCCGGAACAACACGCCGGCGCGGATGGCGAGGTTATTCTCGCCGGCGGCAGTTTCAATACACCGCAATTGCTCATGCTGTCCGGCGTCGGCGATCCCGCCCATCTTGCGGAGCACGGCATTACCGCCGTCAAGTGCCTTCCGGGCGTCGGCCGGAATCTTCAAGACCGCTACGAGATCGGCGTGGTGAACCGGGTCGGCCCCCCCTGGGCGGCCCTGCGCGGTGCCACCTACGGCGTCGGCGACCGGCTGTATCGAAAGTGGCGCCGCTGGCGCTCCGGTCCGTACACGAGCAACGGCATGATGTTCGCGGCGCTGTTTCCCTCGCGCACGGACCGCCAGCGGCCGGATTTGTGCTGTTTCTTCCTGCTGGCCGATTTCCGCGGCTACTATCCCGGGTATTCGGAGCGGATCAAGAACCGCCAATACCTCACCTGGACGGTGCTCAAGGCCTACACCGAGAACAGCGCCGGAACCGTCACGCTGCGATCGGGGGATCCGCTGGACCGGTTGCGGATCGACTTTCGATACCTCAGCGAAGGCAACGGCGCGACGGACGACGATCTCGACGCCATGGTGACCGGGATCCGATTCGGGCGCAGCGTGGCCGATGCCATCGGCGACCTCATCGTTGCGGAGGAAACGCCCGGCCGGCATCTCTATACCGATGCCGAACTCAAGCAGCATGTGGCGGACAACGCCTGGGGCCACCACGCCTGCGGCACCTGCGCCTTGAAGCCCGAGAGTGAGGGCGGCGTCGTCGACAGCAATTTCCGGGTCCATGGCATCCGCGCTCTGCGGGTCGTCGACGCCTCGATCTTTCCCCGCATTCCCGGCTACTTCATCGTCACATCGGTCTATATGATCGCCGAGAAAGCCGCCGACGTGATACTGGCGGCGCGCGAGCCCGACGCGGCGACGCCTCGACCGCGCGCATCGCCGCGCTGCGTCAGCTCGCCATCCCAGGAGGGTGCGCAACTTTGACCGAAGAACCTGAGAAAGTCTTCAAGCTCGCGCTCGCCCTATCGGGCGCCATTTCGGCTGGCGCCTACACGGCCGGAGTTCTGGATTATTTCTTCCAGGCACTGGACCAGTGGGAGAAGGCGAGAGGGAAGCCCGGAACGCCGCAGCACAGGGTGATCGTGCAGGCGATCAGCGGAGCGTCAGCCGGAGCCATCACGGGCGCGCTCGGCGCGGTCGCCCTTGCCCGGGGGATGCGGCGAGAGGCGCTGACAGAAGCGGAAAAG
>DATAPS010000146.1:0-9544 GCA_036265085.1 Acetobacteraceae bacterium
CCAGGCCAAGGATACGGGTCTCGGCGTGCCCCCCTTCCGCCCCGCTCCACCGAAGGACACTTCCGCAATGAACCGATCCCCGCTCTCCCCCGCCACCTCGCCGGTCAGTGCGCCCGCGTCGCCCATACGGCAGACGGCCGCGCAGCTGAACGCCCGCGTCCCGGTGAAGGAGTCGGTCGAGCGTCGCACCCTTGTCGTGGGGCGCGGCATCAGCGTGCAAGGCACCGTTCAGGATGCCGAGCGGCTCGTCGTCGAGGGCACCGTCGAGTCGACCATGATCGCCGCGGCGGAGCTCGAGGTCTCGCATGGCGGCGTGTTCAAGGGCGAGGTCGAGGTCGAGGACGCCGAGATCGCCGGCACCGTCGACGGCACGCTCACCGCGCGTGGCAGCATGATCCTGCGGGCCACCGGGCGCGTGCTCGGTACGGCGAAATGCCGGCGCCTGCAGGTCGAGGACGGCGGTCAGATCACCGGCCGCGTCGAGATGATCACCGAGGCTGCTCCGCAGCATACGTCCCGTGCCGCCGCCGAGGCGCGCGCGCCCGAGCCGGCCGCGTCCTAACCCCGCGCCGCTCGCTCAATCCGTCAGGATGAGCGAGCGCTTCTTGGTGTCGCGCATTGTCGCGTAGACGATCAGCGACACCAGGATCAGCGCGCTGACGTACCAGTAGAATGCGCTCTCCACGCCGCGCTGCTTCAGTTCGAGCGCCACGTAGGGCGCGGTTCCGCCGAACAGCGACGCGGCGATGGCGTAGGGGAGCCCCACGCCGATCGCGCGGACCGATGCCGGGAACAGCTCCGCCTTCACCACCGCGTTGATCGACGTGTAGCCGGAGACGATCGCCAGCGCGGCGAGGATCAGCAGCAGCGCCGTCGTGTAGTCGCGCGTCTCGGCGAGCGCGGTCAGCAGCGGCACCGTAAAGATCGTGCCGAGGATGCCGAACCAGAGCAGCACCGGCCGCCGTCCCACGACGTCCGAAATCACGCCGAACAGCGGCTGCATGCAGGCATAGATCACCAGTGTAATGAACGAGATCTGCGTCGCCTGATCGCGCGTCAGCTTGACCGTGTTGACCAGAAACGTCGGCATATACGTGCTGTACGTGTAGAATGCGGTGGTCCCGCCCATCGTCAGGCCGAGGACCAGGAAGAACTCCTTCTTGTGCTGGAGCAACTCGCGGAACGGGCTTCGGGTCCGCGGTGTGCGTGCGGCGCGCATGAATTCCGGGCTCTCGATCAAGCGGCGGCGGAGATAGAGGCCGAACAGCGCGCACGCCGCGCCGAGCAGGAACGGCACGCGCCAGCCCCAGTCTTCGAGCTGCGGCGCGGTGAACAGCGCCTGCATCACCAGCAATGTCGCCGAGCCGAGCACTTGGCCACCGATCAGTGTCACGTATTGGAACGAGCTGTAGAAGCCGCGGTGTTTCGAGGTCGCGACCTCGCTCAGATAGGTGGCGGAGGAGGCGTATTCGCCGCCGAGCGAAAAGCCCTGCAGCAGCCGCGCGAACAGCAGCAACAGCGGGGCGGCCACGCCGATTGCGGCGTAGGACGGCAGCACCGCGATAATGAGCGAACCCGCGCACATCAGCGTCACCGAGAGCGTGAGCGCCGCCTTGCGCCCGCGAAGATCCGCCATCGTTCCGAGGAAATAGCCGCCGATCGGACGAATCAGGAAGCCGACCGCGTAGATTCCGAAGACCGTAACGAATTGCGCGCTGGCGCTCGTGCTCGGCGGCGAGAACTGCTTGGCGAAGTAAAGCGCAAAGGCGTTGTAGACGTAAAAGTCGTACCACTCGATCAGATTGCCGATCGAGCCGCCGAAGATGGAGCGCAGCCGGCTTCCCATCGACACCGCGGCGCCTGGCCGCGGAATGCCTGTCGTGAGTTCGCTCACGGGACGCCTCCTTGTTACGATGGCGGATTACATCACCGCCGTCCCGCGCACAACCCTTACCGCAGGAACCCGCAGAGTGCGGGGAGAAGCGAAGGCGCGAGCGGCAGCATGGTGTCCGTGTACGTCGCGACGTTCGGTCCGAAAGCGGCGGGCGCGAGCCGCAGAACGTGGTTCATTCCGTCGATCACTTCGAGCTTTATGCCGGAACGCGCCCGTGCGAGCGCGCGTGAGTCGGCGAGATCGACCTGCAGGTCCGCCGTGCCCTGCACCACCATCACCGGGGCGCTCACGCGCGCGAGCTCCCGCAACGGATCGAGGCGGAACAAGGAGACGAGATATGGCTGCACGCTCGGCCGGAACAGCGCGCCGAGGCCGGCCGGCGGCTCCTCGTCGGTGTCGCCGTTTTCGAGCAGCGCGATCGTCTGCTCCGCGCGGCGGCGCAGTGCCGAGGACATGCCGAGCTGGAGAATCTGCTCGCGCAGAACCTCGCCTGCCGGCCTTCCCGCGCCTTCCAGCAGCACGAGTCGCGCGACGGCTGTCTTCTGCGCCGCCAACGTCGCGATCAGTGCGCCTTCGCTGTGTCCGATCAGCGCGACACTCGCGATCCGCGGCTGGCCGCGCAGCCAATCGAGCCAATGGATCGTGTCCTGCACAGACGTCTCCACCGTGAGGTTCGACTCGTCCGGCTCCGCGGCCGCGCTCAGCGCAATGCCGCGCTTGTCCGTTCGCAATGTCGCGACGCCGCACGCCGCAAGCCCATCCGCGAGCTTGCGATAGGCGTCGTTCATCATCCCCGGCTGATTGCCGTTTCGATCGGTCGGGCCGGATCCGGCGACAACGAGCACGCCCGGCACGTGCTGACCGCCGGTCGGCATGGTGAGCGTGCCTTCGAGCGGCGCGGGATTCCCCGGCAGGTCAACGTCGCGCGACTGGGCGGCGGCCGGTCCCGCCACGACCGCCCAGGCGAGCACGACCGCTGCGAGCCGCGTCGGGAGCCTAGTTCGTGCGCGCGGTCTGGTGCGCTGCAAGGCAGGCGACATCGAGGATCTGGCTCACTGTCGCGTCCATGGCGACGAGTTGCGCCGCGTGCGTCAGTCCGACGATCAGCGGCCCGATCGTGCTGTTGCCGCCCAGCCGCGGTGCGAGGCGTGAGGTGATGTGCGAGGCGTGCAGCCCGGGCATTACCAGCACGTTCGCCGGCCCGGTCAGGCGGCAGAACGGATAGAGCGCGCGCAGGTTCGGCTCGAGCGCGACGTCCGGACTCATCTCGCCGTCGTATTCGAAATCGACCCGCCGCTCGTCCAGCATCGCCACGGCCCGGCGCATGTTGTTGCCCGTGGGGTGCATCGGCTGTCCGAACGTCGAGTGCGACAGCAGCGCAACCCGCGGCTCGTGCCCGAGCATCCGCGCCGCCGCCGCCGCGCCGATGGAGATTGCGACCAGTTCGTCGGGATTGGGACGTTCGTGCACCAGCGTGTCGGCGATGAAGATCGTGTTGCCGCGCTCGCCGATCATCAGGGTCAGCCCGAACGGCACGGCATCCGGCGCCGGCTCGATCGCATGCATGATATCGTCGAGGCACACCGTCGCCGCGCGCGTCAACCCGGTCACCATCGCGTCGGCGTCGCCCGTCGCGACCATGCAGGCGGCGAACACGTTGCGGTCCTGGTTGACCAGCCGCTGGCAGTCGCGCGCGAGATAGCCGCGGCGCTGCAGCCGCTTGTAGAGGAAGTCGGCATACTTGCGGTTGTTGTGCGAAAGCCGCGCGTTGTGGATCTCGATCCCATCCGCATGACCGAGGCCGAGGGCCGCCATCGTCGCGCGCACGCGCTCCTCGCGGCCGATCAGCACCGGCGTGCCGTAGCCCGCGTTGCGGTAGGCGACGGCGGCGCGGACGATCTTCTCCTCCTCGCCCTCGGCGAACGCCACCCGCCGCGGATCGACGCGCACGCTCTCCATGATCTGGTCGAGCGCGTTCGAGGTCGGGTCGAGTCGGCCGGACAGTTCCCGCGCATAGCGCCGCAGATCCGCGATCGGCTTTTTGGCGACGCCGCTGTCCATCGCGGCTTTCGCCACCGCCGGCGGCACGCGGCCGATCAGGCGCGGATCGAACGCGTTCGGAATGATGTATTCGGGACCGAATTGCAGGCGATGGCCCGCGCCGGCGATGTTGACCTCGTCCGGCACGTCCTCGCGCGCGAGCTGCGCCAACGCCTCGGCCGCGGCGATCTTCATCGCCTCGTTGATCGTGCGCGCGCGTGCGTCGAGCGCGCCGCGGAAGATGTAGGGGAAGCCGAGGACGTTGTTGACCTGGTTCGGGTAATCGCTCCGTCCCGTGGCGATGATGGCGTGCGGGCTGGCGCTGCGCGCTTCCTCCGGCGTGATCTCCGGATCTGGGTTGGCCATCGCGAAAATGATCGGCTTGTCGGCCATCGTGCGCACCATCTCAGGCGTCAGCGCGCCTTTGACGGACAATCCAAAGAACACGTCGCAACCTTCGATCGCCTGCGCCAGCGTACGCGCCTTGGTCGGCACCGCATGCGCCGACTTCCACTGGTTCATGCCCTCGGTGCGGCCCTGGTACACGACCCCCTTGGTGTCGGCTAGCGTGATGCTGTCGTGGCGCATTCCCATCGCCTTGAGCAACTCGACACAGGCGATCGCCGCGGCGCCCGCCCCGTTGACCACCAGCTTGGTGTCGCGCAGTTCGCGCTTGGTCAGGAAGCAGGCGTTGATCAGCCCGGCTGCGGCAACGATCGCGGTGCCATGCTGGTCGTCGTGGAACACCGGAATGTCCATCAGCTCGCGCAGCCGCTGCTCGATGACGAAGCACTCCGGCGCCTTGATGTCTTCGAGATTGATGCCGCCGAAGCTGGGGCCGAGATAACGCACGCAGTTGACCAGCGCGTCGGCATCCTCGGTGTCGACGCAGAGGTCGATGCCGTCGATGTCGGCGAAGCGCTTGAACAGCGCGATCTTGCCTTCCATCACCGGTTTGGAGGCGAGCGCGCCGAGATTGCCGAGGCCGAGCACCGCGGTGCCGTTGGAGACGACGGCGACCATGTTGCCCTTCGCGGTATATTCGTACGCAAGGTCCAGATCGCGGTGGATGTGCAGGCAGGGCTCGGCGACACCCGGCGAATAGGCGAGCGAGAGGTCGCGCGCGGTGGTGATCGGCTTGCTGATCCGCGTCTCGAGCTTGCCGGGCCGTCCGCTCGAATGCAGCGCCAACGCCTCCTCGGCGGATACGCGCGTGGTACGCGGATCGCTGCTGCCGTCGGCCATGCTCGTTCCTCCCGTCGCTTTGGACATCGTTCCTGACGGGTCATCGTGAAGAGGCTTGCCGGGAGGGGCAAGCGTCTTCGATCGGTGTTGCCGCTTCGCAGGGCTTGCGGGCACCGCTACAGCTTGCCGATGACGAGCGCACACCAGAGCCCCGCCGCCGGCGCGACACCCGCGATGGCGCAGTGGTTCGCCGCCAAGGAGCAGTTCCCCGAGGCGCTGATCTTCTTCCGGATGGGCGACTTCTATGAGCTGTTCTTCGCCGATGCCGAAGCGGCGTCCGCGGCGCTCGATATCGCGCTGACGCATCGTGGCGAACATGCTGGTGCGCCGATCCAGATGTGCGGCGTCCCGGTACATGCCGCCGAAGCCTATCTCGCGCGGCTGATCCGGCGCGGCTTCCGTGTGGCGGTCGCCGAGCAGATGGAGGACCCAAAGGCGCGCACCGGCAAGGCGCCGATCCGGCGGGAAGTCGTGCGTCTCATCACGCCCGGCACGATCACCGAGGATGCACTGCTGGAGCCGTCGCGGCCGAACCTATTGCTCGCGATCGCACGCGACGCCGAGCGCCTCGGCATCGCCTGGCTCGACGTCTCCACCGGTCTGTTCGAGACGCAGTCCTGCCCGCGCGCCGATCTCGCCGCGGTGCTCGGGCGGCTCGACCCGGCGGAAGTGCTCGCACCCGTCGATCTCGATCTCGGCGACTGGGAGCCGCGCCGAAGCACCGAGGCGCCGACCGCACCCCCGCTGATCGCGCGGGGGCGCCTGGCGGAGGCGTTCGGCACCGCGAGTCTCGAGGCATTCGGCAGCTTCGCCGACGGCGAGGCGATCGCGGCGGTGGCGGCGCTCGACTATGTCCGCGCGACGCAGGCAGGGAAGATGCCACGTCTCGGCCATCCGCGGCCGCAGGGCGACTCGGGACGGCTGGAAATGGACGCCGCTACCCGCGCCAGCCTCGAGATCGTGCGCGCCCGCGATGGCGGCGGCACGCACACCCTGTTCGCCGCCGTGCAGCGCACCGGTTCGGCGCCGGGGGCGCGGCTCCTCTCCGCCTGGCTCTCCACGCCGCTCGCCGACGTGGCGGCGATCGCGGCACGACAGGATGCGTGGTCGTGGATGCTGGCGAATCCGCCAGCCGCCGCAGCACTCCGCACGGCGCTGCGCGGCGCTCCCGACATGGCCCGTGCGCTCGCCCGCCTTTCTGTCGGCCGCGGCACGCCGCGCGATCTCGGCGCGGTGCGGGACGGATTCGCGGTCGCGCATGCCGCGGCGGAATCCTTGGCCGGCCCGCTCCCCGTGTTTCTCGCTGACGTGCGCGGCATGCTCGATGCCGGTCATGCACTCCGCAGCACGCTGGCCGGAGCCCTGGCCGAGACTCCGTCGACGCGCATCGAGGACGGCGCCATTGCGCCGGGCTACGACGCGGAGCTCGATGCCGAGCGGGCGCTGCGCGACGACAGCCGGCGCGTCATCGCAAC
This sequence comes from Acetobacteraceae bacterium, assembly GCA_036265085.1. Classification (GTDB taxonomy): domain Bacteria; phylum Pseudomonadota; class Alphaproteobacteria; order Acetobacterales; family Acetobacteraceae; genus DATAPS01. The sequence continues at coordinate 6,655 of DATAPS010000146.1, forward strand.
GCTGCAGCTCGACTATGCGCAGCGCTACGGTGTCGCCAGCCTGAAGATCCGGCACCATGCCCAATTCGGCTATCTCATCGAGGCGCCGGCCGCCGCGGTCGAGACGATGCGGTCGCATCCCGACTTGACGCTGCGACAAGGCATGGCGAACGGCGCGCGGTTCTCCTGCGCCGAATTGTCCGAGCTCGATCGTCGCATCTCGGAAGCGGCGGAGCGCGCGCTCGCCCGCGAGCGCACCATCATCGCGCATCTCGTCGCGGAGACGCTCGCCAGCGCGGAGACGGTCGCCGCTGCGGCGTCGGCGCTCGCGACACTCGACGTCGTGCAGTCCTGCGCGAGGCTTGCCGAACCCGGGACTTGGTGCCGCCCGGTGGTGACCGAGGACGCCGCCTTCGCCATTACGGCGGGACGGCATCCGGTGGTCGAGGCGGCGCTGGCCGGGAGCGCGGCTTTCGTGCCGAACGACTGCGAGCTGCCGCAGGACGGCCGCGTGCTGCTGCTCACCGGCCCGAACATGGCGGGCAAGTCGACGTTCCTCCGGCAGAACGCGCTGGCGGTGGTGCTCGCGCAGGCGGGCCTGCCCGTGCCTGCCGCCGCGGCGCGCATCGGCGTCGTCGACCGGCTGTTCTCGCGCGTCGGCGCCTCCGATGACCTCGCGCGCGGTCGCAGCACGTTCATGGTCGAAATGACCGAGACGGCGGCGATCCTGCATCAGGCGGGGCCGAAGAGCCTCGTGGTCGTGGACGAGATCGGTCGCGGAACGGCGACGCTCGACGGCCTGGCGATCGCCTGGGCCGTGCTGGAGGCGTTGCACAACCAGATGCGCTGCCGCACCATTTTCGCCACACATTTTCACGAGCTTGCACAGCTGACGGCGGAGCTGCCGCGCTTACGGCCGCATACCATGCGGGTGAAGGAATGGAAACAAAACGTCGTCTTCCTGCACGAGGTCGCGGCCGGCGCGGCGGGGCGCAGCTGGGGCGTCCACGTCGCACGGCTTGCCGGTGTTCCGGCGCCCGTGGTGCGGCGCGCGACTTCTCTGCTCGCCTCGCTCGAGGAGCGGGCCGGCCGGCTGACCGACGCCGGCGCGCTGCCGTTGTTCGCGGCGGCCGCGGACCCGCTGCCGGCCCGGCCGTCAGCGCAGCCTGATCCGGTGCATACGGCGCTGGCCGAAATGGACCCGGACCGGATGTCGCCGCGCGAGGCGCTCGAAGCCCTGTATAGGCTGCGGGCCCTAATTGCTGTTGCGCTGCGGCATGACGAGATAACATCTTCCTGATGTTCCCTCCGACACCGCTTCCGACCGAGCCCGCCGACGCGATCGCCCAACTGCGCCGCACCTTGACATGCGAGTCAGCGCCGCTCCCGCGCGACGCGGCGCTCGGCCTGTTCCGCCGCCACCTCGGGCGCATGCAGTCGCTGGTCCGCGACATGTTCGAGAGCGGGGCGGTGGCGGGCATGGCAGCCGCCAGGCTTCTCTCTGCGATGACCGACGGCCTCCTCGTCGCGCTGTTCGAGTACAGCGGGTCGGTCTATCGCGATCCGGAGAGCCAACTGGGCACGCTCGCCATGGCGGCGACCGGCGGTTATGGGCGGGGCATCCTGGCGCCGTTCAGCGACATCGACCTGCTGTTCCTGACGCTGAACAGCCCCGGCCCCGCGGTGCTGCGGCGCGTCGAGTTCATGCTCTACTTCCTATGGGATCTCGGGCTCAAGGTCGGCCACGCGACGCGCTCGATCGAGGAGTGCCTGCGTGAGGCGAACGCAGACACGACGGTCTGCACCTCGCTGCTCGACGGGCGGCTGCTGGCGGGAGACGATGCGCTGTTCGCACAGTTCGAGGCCCGGTTCCTTGAGGCGCGCATCGAGAACGGACCCGGGCGGTTCCTCGGCGCCAAGCAAGCCGAGCGGGCGGCCCGGCACCGCCGCTACGGTGACAGTCCGTTCGTCGTCGAGCCGAACATCAAGGAGAGCCGGGGCGGCCTACGCGACTTCCAGACGCTCTACTGGATGGCGCGCTACGTCTACGGCACGCGAACGATGATGGAGCTCGCCGATCCGGAGGGGCCGGCGAAGGGCGTGATTACCCTCACCGAAGCGAAGCTCGCGCGCCGCTCCGCCGACTTTCTCTGGAGCCTGCGCTTTCATCTGCATTACGTCGCGGGCCGCGCCGAGGAACGGCTCACCTTCGACCTGCAGCCGGTGGTCGGCGCGCGGATGGGCTACACGCGGCACGGCCGGCAGGACGGCGTGGAGCGTTTCATGCGCCACTATTTCCTGACCGCGCGCGAGGTCACGCGGCTGACGCATGTGCTCGAACCGGCATTGCAACGTGCGGCGCTGGGACCGCCCGCGATCTCGCGCGAGGCCGATGCTGCGGTGACACAGGCGGGATTCGTGCTGGCGGAGGGCAAGCTGCTTGCCGCACCGGGTCGCGATTTCCGCGACGAGCCGCTCCTGATGCTGCGGATGCTGAAGCTCGCACGCGACCGCGACCTGCGGCCGCACCCCTTGGCGTTGCGGGCGCTGATCCGCAACGAACGGCGCGCGCTGCTGCTGCGCGATTCGCCTGAAGCGGCGACGCTGTTCCTCGATCTGCTGTGCGGCGGGGCTAGCGGCGAGGGCGAGAGCGTGCGGGCCGACAGCGCGCGCTGGCTGAAGATCCTGAACGAGACCGGCTTCCTCGGCCGCTACCTGCCGGACTGGGCGCGCATCGTCGGGCAGATGCAGTTCGATACGTATCACATCTACACCGTCGACGAGCACACGATCGAAGCGATCCGCGTGCTCAACACGATGGAGCGCGGCGAGCTGGTGGACGTCGCGCCGGTCGCGACAGGGCTGATCGACCATCTGCAATCGCGTCGGGCCCTGTACGTCGCGGTGCTGC
>DATAPS010000147.1:0-6780 GCA_036265085.1 Acetobacteraceae bacterium
CGACGTCACCGACTTCCTCCGCGAATACGATCTTGGCACGCGCGAAGGCGTGGCACTGCTCTGCCTCGCCGAAGCGTTGCTCCGCATCCCTGACGCATCGACCGCCGATGCGCTGATCGACGACCGAATCGGCACCGCCGATTGGTCGGCGCATCTGCGGCAGGCCGACAGTCTCGCGGTCAACGCGTCCTCCTGGGCGTTCATGCTGACCGGCCGCGTGCTCGCACTCGACGAACCGGACACACCCGGCGTTCCCGGCGCGATCCGGCGGATGATCCACCGCATCGGCGAGCCGGTGATCCGCACCGCGCTGCGGCAGGGAATGCGCGTGCTGGCGCGGCAGTTTGTGCTCGGCCGCACGATCGGCGAGGCGATCGGGCGGGCCGGCAGCGGCGACGGCAAACGCTGGCGCCACAGCTACGACATGCTCGGCGAGGCGGCGCGCACGACGGCCGACGCGCAGCGCTACATGCAGTCCTACCGCGGCGCTATCGGCGCGATCGGCCGCGTCGGCGGTGGTCCGGTGAACGGCCCCGGGGTCTCGGTGAAGCTCTCCGCGCTGCACCCGCGCTATGAAGCGACACAGGCGGGGCGTTGCGTCCCCGCACTGACCGCCGCCCTCGTCGAACTCGCGCGCGCCGCGAAAGCCGTCGATATCGCCCTGACGGTCGACGCCGAAGAAGCGGACCGGCTGGAGATCAGCCTCGACATCGTTGCCGCGGTGATGGCGGATCCTTCGCTGGCGGGCTGGGACGGGCTGGGGCTCGCGATCCAGGCTTACCAGAAGCGCTGCATTGCTCTCGTCGATTGGGTCGCCGCTCTCGGGCGCCGCACCGGCCACCGCATCCCGACGCGCCTGGTCAAAGGCGCCTACTGGGACACCGAGATCAAGCACGCGCAGCTCCAGGGCCACGACGGCTATCCGGTGTTCACGCGCAAGGCGGCGACCGACGTGTCCTGGCTCGCCTGCGCGCGGCGGATGCTGGAGCACCGCGACGCGATCCGCCCCGCCTTCGCGACCCACAACGCCCACAGCCTCGCCACCATCCTCGAAACCGCGGGCCTCGAAACCGCGGGCGACGCCGATTTCGAGATGCAGCGGCTGCACGGCATGGGCGAGGCGCTCTACGACGGGGTGGTCGGCCCGCGCTGTCCCGTGCGCGTCTATGCGCCGGTGGGCTCGCACGAGGACCTGCTCGCCTATCTCGTCCGCCGTCTGCTCGAGAACGGCGCGAACACCAGCTTCGTGCATCGCCTCGTCGATCCTGCTGTGGATGTCGACATGGTCGTCGCCGATCCCGCGGCACGCCTGCGCGCCGTCGGCGCCGGACCCAACCCGCGCATCCCGCGCCCGGCGGACATGTTTCCCGACCGCAAGAACTCGGCCGGATTCGATCTCGCCGACAGCGTCGCGACCGCCGCTCTCACCGCGTCCCTCGCCCGTCGGCGACCGCCGCGCGCGCTGCCCGGCTCCGGCGAGGTGCGCGAGATCCGCGACCCCGCCGATCGGCGCCAGCTGATCGGCACCGCACCCGACGCCACTCCTGCCGAGATCGACGCCGCACTCACGCAGCTTACGCGTCGCTGGCGCGGCTGGGACGAAGCGGGCGGGGCGCATCGGGCGGACGTCCTCGACCGCGCCGCCGATCTCATCGAGCAGTCGCGCGACGAGTTGCTCTACCTGCTCGGGCGCGAGGCCGGACGCACCATCGCCGACGGGCTCTCGGAGGTTCGCGAGGCCGCGGATTACTGCCGCTGGTACGCAGCTCGCGCCCGCGAAGAGTTCGGCGCCGAGCGCGAGCTTGCCGGGCCCACCGGCGAGCGGAACACCTGGTCGCTCGGCGGCCGCGGCGTGTTCGCCTGCATCTCGCCGTGGAACTTCCCGCTCGCGATCTTCACCGGCCAGATCGCCGCCGCGCTCGCGGCCGGCAACACGGTCGCCGCGAAGCCTGCGGAACAGACCCCGCTGATCGCCGATTTCGCCGTTTCGCTGCTGCATCAGGCCGGCGTTCCTCAGGACGTGCTGCGGCTGCTGCCCGGCGACGGCGGCGTCGGCGGCGCGCTCGTGTCCGATCCGCGCATCGACGGCGTGGCCTTCACCGGCGGCACCGAAACGGCGCGGCTGATCGCGCGGCAGCTCGCCGAACGTCCCGGGCCGCTGGTGCCGTTCATCGCGGAGACCGGCGGCATCAACGCGATGCTGGTCGACAGCTCGGCGCTCACCGAGCAGGTCGTGGCGGATGTGCTCTCCTCCACCTTCGGCTCGGCCGGCCAGCGCTGCTCGTCGCTGCGCCTCTTGTGCCTGCAGGACGACATCGCCGACCGCACGCTGCGGATGCTGCAAGGCGCCGCGGAGCTATTGGTGATCGGCGACCCGCTCGATCCGGCGACCGATATCGGCCCGGTGATCGACCGCGACGCGCTCGATGCACTCGAATCCTATGCGCAAGAGATGCCGGCGCCCATCTTCGCACTCGACCTGCCCGGCGCCGCCTCGCAGGGCACATTCTTCGCCCCGCGCGCTTACGCGCTCCCCGACGCAGCGTCGTTGCAGCAGGAAGTGTTCGGCCCGGTCCTGCACGTCGTCCGTTACGCCGCCGAACGGCTCGATCATGTGCTCGACGCGGTCGAGGCGACCGGCTTCGGCCTGACGCTCGGCATCCACACGCGCATCGAAGCGGTGCAGGCGCGCATCGCGGCGCGGCTGCGCGTCGGCAACACCTACGTCAACCGAAACCAGATCGGCGCGGTGGTCGGCGTGCAGCCATTCGGCGGTCGCGGACTGTCCGGCACCGGACCGAAAGCGGGCGGGCCGATCACGCTGTACCGCTTCGCCGAGGAGCGCGTGGTCAGCATCAACACCGCCGCCGCCGGGGGCAACGCAGCGCTACTGACCGCGGACGAGGGCTGACGTCGCGCCGCCTCCGGGTTATTCCGGATGGCGCGACTCGCGCCCGGATGGCAGCCTCCTCCCATGGGCGCGATTCCTTCCTGGTTCGTCGATTGGTTCAACGGAACACTCGGCAGCGGCGTCGAGCCGTCTCAGGCGGGCGATCCACCCGCCGACGTCGCTATCACCGTCTCCGCCGACACGCTGCTCGCCGTCGTCGGCGACGCGGTCACGTTCACCGTCACCCTCGCCAACAACGGCGTCACCGACGCGACAGGGTTAGCGGTCAACGTGCCGATCGACCCGACGACCGGCCTGCTCGCGTTCGAGTCGAGCACCGGATCCTACGACCCCAACACGAACCTCTGGAGCGTGGGCGACCTCCCGCCCGGCACCGCGACGCTGACCATCACCGCCGCCATGCAACAGGCGGGCGTGGCCTCTCTGGTTGCGGCGCTCGGCGCGGAGACGGCACAAGCGGGCGTCGCCGTGTTCGCGGACGCGCTGCCCGATCTGCAATGGGTCTCGAAAGACAGCACCGATTTTCTGCCACCTCCCGTCACCGGCGAGACCAACGCCGTGATCGTCACCGACGCGGCGCCAGGCGCCGTGCTGATCCTCCCGGACGGCTACCAATCGCTATACTCGACCGGCGACGCCGGCGTCACCTTGGTAGGCGATGCCGAAGGGGACGCAGTTCTCGCCGGCAGTGGCGACGACACGCTGCTGTCGATCGGCGCGAACGACACGCTGATCGCGGGCGGCGGCGACAATATAGTGGTGTCCTTCAACGGTCCCGCCGTCGAGACTGCGGCGGGGAGGACGGGCGACAACCTGTTCTGGGGCGGCGCCGGCGCGGTGACGATCTTCGGCGGCAACGGGCAGGACACCGCCGTCATGTTGGATGGCGGCGTCATCACCACCGGCACCGGCGGTACCGAGGTCTGGACCGGCGCGGGGAACACCGCGATCACGGCGAACGGCGCCGATACGATCGTCGGCGGCAGCGGCGCCGCGACCGTGCAGGTGAACGGCGTGGACGGCGTGCTCGCCTTTTCCGGCACCGGCGGCATGGTCTTCGTTGGCGGAACGAGCGCGAGTACGGTCGTCGGCGCCTCGGGCAGCGTCACGGTGAACGCGGGCGACGGCGGCGGCACGTTCTTTGGCGGGATCGCCGGCCACAACAGCCTGATCGGCGGCAGCGGCGCGGTCGTGCTGGTCGGCGGCGGCGACGGCGACACGCTCGCCGCCGCCGGGAGCGCCCCGAACGTGCTTGTCGCGAGTGGCGGGGCTGAGACCCTGAGCGGGGCCGCCAGCGACGGCACGCTCGCGTTCTTCGCGGGCGCGGGCAACGACCTGATGATCGCCGGCAGGGGCTCCAATACCTTCACCGACGGCCCGGGCGCGATGACCGTCGTGGGCGCCGGCACCGGCACCGGCAACCTGTACAACTTCCTCAACGGCGTCGATGCAAACGTGCTGATCGAGAACTTCGTGCCGACGCAGGACGTGCTGACGCTGACAGGATTCGCTGCCGGCGCAGCAGCCGCGGCCCTTGCGAGCGCCACACCGGTCGGCGGCGGCACGCAAGTAACGCTGACCGACGGAACCCGCATCACTTTCGCCGACCTCACCCCCAGCCAGCTGTCCGCGAGCGTGTTCGTCTAAAAGCACATTCCGCACACGGCTTGCCCCCGCCCCCGATCCGTGGCTGAAACGGCCCGGGCGGGAGGTGGGCATGATCGGCGTCGATTGGGGAACCAGCAGCTTCCGCGCGTTCCGCATCTCGCCCGACGGCCGCATCACCGATCGCATCGCGATGCAGCGCGGCATCATGACGGTCAGCGACGGCGGCTTCGCGCCGGTGCTCGATAAGGCGATCGGGAACTGGATCGCGAACGGCGAACGCCACGTGCTTCTGAGTGGCATGATCGGCAGCCGCCAGGGCTGGCGCGAGGCCCCATACCTCCCCTGCCCCGCCGGGCCGCGCGAGCTCGCGGCCGCCCTGATCCCAGTCCCGTTCGAGCGCGCGCAGGTGCTGCTCGTGCCCGGTCTGTCCGACGCCGACGAAACCGGCGTCCCCGAGGTGATGCGCGGCGAGGAGACGCAGATCGCCGGCGTCCTGCCGGAGCTCGCTGTCGAATCGATCATCTGCCTTCCGGGCAGCCACTCGAAATGGGCGCGCGTCGCCGACGGGCAGATCCTCGGCTATCGGACCTATCTCAGCGGCGAAGCGTTCGCCGCCATTCGCGGCGGCACCATTCTCGGACGCATGATGGCCGACACGCCCCACGAACCTGCCGCGTTCGCCCGCGGCCTCGCCCGCGCCGCGGAGCCGGGGCATATTCTCCACCACCTGTTCGGGGTCCGCACGCTCGCGCTCATGCACAGTCTCGCCGAGACCGAGACCGGGTCCTATCTGTCCGGGCTGCTGATCGGCCATGAGGTCGCCGCCGCTCTCGGCGGCGCGGCGCGCGTGTATCTGGTTGGCGGGGCGGCGCTCACCGCACTCTACGCCCAGGCGATCCTGGCCGCACGCGCCACCCCCATCATCCTCAGCGAGGACGCAGCGGCGGCCGGCCTTGCGCTGATCGGAGCCCACGCGCCATGGACGTGACCACCCCGCCAGACCTGAAATCCTGGCTTGCGCTCTCGCCGCTGATCGCCATCCTGCGCGGCGTCCGACCCGACGAGGTCGAGGCGATCGCGCAGGCGCTGCGCGAGGCAGGCGTGGTGATCGTCGAGGTGCCGCTCAACTCCCCCGAACCGATCGAGAGCATCCGCCGCCTCGCCGCCCGCTTCGGCGACCGCATGCTGGTCGGCGCGGGGACGGTGATGACGCCGATGCAGGTCGACGCCATCGCCGATGCCGGCGGCAAGCTGCTCGTCACTCCGCATGCCGACGTGTCGATCGTGCGCGCGGCGAAAACACGCGGGATGTTGGCATGCCCCGGCGGCTTCACGCCGACCGAGTTCTTCGCGCTGCTCGCCGCTGGTGCGGATGCGGTGAAGCTGTTCCCCGCCGAGGCCGCGAGCCCTGCGGTGCTCCGCAGCGTCCGTGCGGTGCTGCCGCCCGGCACGATGGTGCTACCGGTGGGCGGCATCGCGGCCGACAACTTGGGGCCGTGGCTCGCGGCGGGCGCCGCCGGGTTCGGCATCGGCTCGTCGATCTACAAGCCGGGCGACACGCCGGAGATCGTCGCCGGCAAGGCCCGCGCGCTCACTGCCGGGTTGCGCATGACCGCCTGACGCGGGACACCAAGGCATGTTCGTACGCACCGGCGACCTCGATGTGCATGTCCAGGTGAGCGGCCCGCCCGGTGCGCCAGCCCTGCTCCTGCTGCACTCACTCGGCACCGGCCTGCATGTTTGGGACGCCCAGGCCGACGCGCTCGCCACCGCATTCCGCGTGGTTCGGCCGGACATGCGCGGCCACGGCCTCACCACAGTGACGGAAGGCCCATACGACATCGCCGGCCTGGCCCGCGATGCGCTCGCGGTGCTCGATACACTCGGCATTCGACAGGCGCATGTCGTGGGTCTCTCGGTCGGCGGCATGATCGCCCAGTCGCTCGCGGCGCAGGCGCCTGACCGCGTCGCCTCGCTCGTGCTTTGCGACACCGCGATGGCGATTCCGCCGCGCGATCTGTGGGAGCAGCGCGCCGCGACGGTGCGGCTGCACGGCATGAATGCGGTGCTGGAGCCGGTGATCGCGCGCTGGGTGACGCCCGGCTTCCGCGCCTCGCCGGAGGCGCGAGGCCTGGAAGCGATGCTGCTCCGCACCTCGCCGGAGGGTTATGCCGGCGCCGCCGAAGCGATCGCCGCGGCGGACCTCAGCGAACACACGGCGCAGCTCGCGGTCCACACGCTTGTGCTGGTCGGCGATCAGG
>DATAPS010000148.1:0-5279 GCA_036265085.1 Acetobacteraceae bacterium
CACGCCGCTCGCCACTCGCGCCGTCGCCTCCGTCCGCGCGATGATACGGTCCCGGGACGCATTGATGCGCTGCAGGAGCTGGACGTCGAGCTTGTCGAGCAGCGCGTCAACACGCTGGCCATGTTCGCGCGCGCCCGCGAACAGCGAATTGCCGAGCACGCGCTGATCGTTGGTGTAGGCGTCGACTGCTTTCCCGGCGGCATCGTCGAATGCGCGGGCCTCGGTGCGGATCGTTGTCGCCAGCTCGGGCTCGTCCTGCGTGAATTCCTCCAGCCGCGCCTGCAAGCGCAGCCGGGCCGTCTCGGCGTTGCGCTCGGATTGCGTCAACAGGCTCACCGCCAGATCGGTCATCCAGTAGCGCAGGTCGTCGAACGCGACTCGCACCGCGCTAGCGTGCTTGATCTCCTGCACCAGTCTGTCGGACTGCACTGCGGCGGCCGAGGCGCTGTCGAGCGCGCGCGTGAGATAGAGGTCCGTGCCGATCGTGATGCCGAGCAGGATGACCGCGAGTCCGATCAGCCGCGCGCGGATCGAGATCCGGTCGAGCATCACGTGCCGCTCCGGATCACTGCGCGAGCTTTATGCTGATCACGCCCCCGAGGTCGCCGAGGGCCGCGCCTTCCTTGGGGTAGCCGGTGATGTCGGTCTCGCCGCGCGGCGTGCCGTGGCAGCTGAGACAGGAAGCGACGTAATACTCGGGCACCGCGATGCGGAAGATGGTATGGCCGGCGTCGTCCACGCGCGCTTCGTAGGATTGTCCTCTCGGCCACTGCGCGTTCAAGAAGCGCGTCTCGATGACACTGGTCTCCCAGGCATCCGGCCGCGCTTTCCGATTGCGAACCAAGCTGAGCGGCGCGGTCGCACGCATCTCCGCCTCGCCGGCGGCGCGGCGTGAGAAGTCCTCGCTCACCAAGCGGGCGAACACCGCGGGAATGAAGCCCTTGAACGCGAGACCCTTCGCGTCGATCGTCGCCTGGTTGGCGTCCGTGACCGTCTTGATCGCCGCCATCTCTTCGCGCAGGAGCCTGCCTTGCCGCGACGCCGGGTCGAGGGATTCCGGATCGGCGCCGTCGGTCTGCTTGTAGATCTCGACCGCCTTGGCGAGCACCGTGGCGCCGTCGAGTCCCTTCGGCCCGATCGCGGGGTCGTTGATACGCGCCTGCTCGTTGGAAATGACGGTCTGCCCTGCCAGCAGCATCGCGGCGAGGCTGGCGGCGATCCTGCGGTCCTCGTCCGCGGGTCCGGTGGTTTGAGCGATGGCGCCGGCGGATACGGCAACAAGGACGAAGGCGGCGCAGGCGACGCGATGGGACATGTTGATAACCGTGCGATGAGCTTTGCGGTCTCTACCAATGGGAGTGGCGCCCGAACAAACCAATGGGAGTGGCGCCCCAACAGGCGGCCCGCCCGGTCGCACGGTCTCCATCCGCCTGCTTTACGGCCGCGCCCGCACCAGCCATATCGCCCCCGGAAGCGCGATCCCGTCCGGACCCTCCTTCTCGCGGAAATACGCCTCCAGGCGGGGCAGCAGCGCGCTTCGCCTCTCGGGTGGCATCTCCCGTGCGATCCGTGCGACGGGTCCGATCGTCAGCAGCCGCTCGGCCGCGCCCGCAGCGTCGCCCGGCTCGGCAAGCCGGAACACCGGGTCCAACTTCGTCAGGGTGACGTCGCGGAACCCGGCGTTGCCGAGGATGCGGCGTACCCGTTCCTCGCTCGCCCAGGCGAACTGGCCCGGTGCTTCCGGATCGGGCGGCGGCTCCGCCGGCAGAATGTCGCGCAGCGCGGCCGCCGGGCCTGCCGCCCAGACGTTCTCCTGTCGCGAGCGGAAGGCCATTGCGGCGAAGCGGCCGTCGCTGGCGAGCGACCGGTGCAGATGCGCGAACGTCGCGGCGGGATCGACGAAGAACATCACGCCGAAGCGGGAGAACATCAGGTCGAAGGCGCGGGGCGGAAAGTCATGGACGGAGGCGTCGGCGACGATCGCCTCGGCGTTGCCCACGCCGGCGGCCGCGATCCGGTCCTTGGCCCGCGCCACCGACCGCTCGGCGATGTCGATGCCGAGCACATGCCCGTCCGCGCCCACGCGCTCGGCGATGGCGAGCACCGTGGTGCCCGTGGCGCAGCCGATGTCGAGCACGCGCTCGCCTGTCTGCGGAGCGATCATCTCGAGCACCTGCTCCGTTATCGCGCCGAACATGCGGTCGATCGACTCGTGCCGCTCGGACCACCAGCGCGTCGCGTCGCTGTTCCAGTAATCTATCTGCGAGGCGTTGGCGCTCATGTCGCGACGACTTCGCACCGATGCAGGACCCGGCTCTCGATCAGCTCCGCGCCGCGAGGCCCGACTTCCTTCATGCGCGGATTGTCGCGGTGCGCGTCGAAGGCCGCGTGGCTCGAATAGAGCTCGAACAGCAGAATCCGCCCCAAGTCGGGCATGCCGTCCTGCTTGAGCGGCTGCAGCACGTCGAAGCGCTCGCAGCCCGGCTCCTCGGCCAGCGTCCTGGCCGCGTGGTCGCGAATATGCGCCTCGAACTCGCGGGCCATGCCTGGCTTGGCCCGGAACTCGACGACGATGGCGACCTTGGGTCCATTCGGCATGGGGCGTCCTCCTTCTCCTCCTCGCGTGAAGGAGCCTTACGCCGAAATCGCACGGGGCGAAAACAACGGAGCCAAAGCAGGAGCCCGGAAGAGTGAGCGCAACCGACGGATGGCGCGGCCGCGCGGGCGGACCCATCTTCCGGCCATGAGCAACATCGATGACATCCGCTGGGATCTCGTGAGCCGCCGCCAGCCGGCAGACTTCCTCCTCGGCGTCCGCACCACCGGTGTCTATTGCCGCTCCGGCTGCCCCTCGCCGATACCCTCCCGCCGCAACGTCTCGTTCTATCTCACCTGCGAGGATGCCGAGGCCGCGGGGTTCCGGGCCTGCAAGCGCTGTGACCCGAAAGGCGAGCGCGCGGGGATCGCGGCGGCTGTGGTGGAGGACGCCTGCGCGCACATCGAGCGGAGCGAGACCATTCCGTCCCTCGACGAGCTTGCTGCCCGATCGGGCTACTCGCGCTTCCACTTCCTGCGCATGTTCAAGGACCGCACCGGCCTCACCCCCCGCAGCTACGCCGAGGGCGTGCGGGCCCGCCGGCTGCAGTCCGCACTGGCTGCGGGCGAGCGGGTGGCGGACGCAGTGGCGGGGGCGGGATTCGGATCGGAGAGCCGGGTCTATGAGGATATCGGCAAGCATCTCGGCATGACGCCGGGGCGGCTGCGGCGTGGCGGCGCAGGCGAGACGATCCGCACCGCGCTCGCCGACTGCCCGTTCGGACGGCTGCTGGTGGGTGCGACGGACCAGGGCGTCTGCTTCGTTGGCTTCGCCGAGCCCGACGATGCCCTGCTCGGCGACCTGCGCCGCCGCTTCCCGAACGCCGCCATCATCGCCGACGATGCGGCGCTCACCGCCACGGTCCGGATGATCGCCGCTTTCATCGAGGAGCCGGCCGCAGCGCTCGATCTCCCGCTCGATCTGCGCGGCACGGCCTTCCAGCAACGGGTCTGGAACGCGCTGCGCACGATCCCGGCGGGCGAGACGCGGACCTATGGGCAAGTCGCGGCCAGTATCGGCGCCCCGCGCGCGGTGCGGGCGGTCGCGCGGTCCTGTGCGACCAATCCGGTGTCGCTCGCCGTGCCTTGCCACCGCGTGGTGGGAAGCGACGGCGAGCTCACCGGCTATCGCTGGGGCATCCCGCGAAAGCAGGCACTGCTCGCCCGCGAGCGCGAGGCGGCGAAACGAGCTTAATTCACGGCCGTACCGGGCCGCTCGGCGTCGGAACACGAGCGTCCGGGTTGTCCCACACCGGCGTGCCGAGGTTCACTTGGTTCGAATTCGTCGTCGCGCCGGTAATCGCACCCGCGCCCCCGCCGATCACGCCACCGGCAACAGCCCCGACGGGACCGGCTAATGCGCCGACGCCGGCTCCGCTCGCGGCGCCTGCCGCGGCGCCGCCTGTAGTACGCTGGCGCTCGCCCTGTCCGCAGGCGGCGAGGGGTATCGCGACGGCGGCGAGCGCCGCCCACTTCCATGTTCCGCTCATGACTGGATCCTTGTCGCTGCGCCCCAATGCGGCGCGCCTCGTACTTCCCGAACGTTCGGGCTTTGACCCGGTTTCCGGCAGCCCGGCGGACCTTTCACGTGAGGGCCGCTACATTCGGCGAGAGTCGACAGCACTTTAGGAGGACCCCCATTGCTGCCAGCAGACCTGCACGTCCGCCGCCCGGCGTGGATCGAGGAATTCACCAACTTCATCATGCGCGGCAACGTCGTCGACCTCGCGGTCGGCATCGTCATCGGCGCGGCCTTTACCGGCGTCGTCAACAGCCTCGTGCGCGACCTGTTCAACCCATTGCTCGGGTTGCTGCTCGGCGGGGTCGATTTCACGAACCTGTTCGTGACGCTGCGTGGCCCGTACGCGCCGACTCTGGACGCGGCGAAGGCGGCGGGCGCGGTAACATTGAACGTCGGCGTGTTCGTGAACACGGTAATCCAATTCGTCATCGTGGGCTTCGCAGTGTTCTGGCTCGTCAAGGCACTCGCCCGGCTGCGGCTCGCCAAGTCGCTCGAGAAGCCCGCGCCCCCGCGCGAGGAAGTGCTTCTCGAAGAAATCCGCGACCTGCTGAAGCGGCGGGAAGAGTCCTCGCAACCCGGCTAGGCGCGCGACGCCCGGTGAGACGATTCGATCACGCAAGCCGAACGATCCCTGCTATGGATTGCGACTGACGCATCGCGTCGGGGGCGCTCATCATGACTCGGCTCGCACGCGTGGCGCTCGCCGCCATCGCCGTATTCGCACTCGCGTGCGCTGCGCACGCCGATGATTTCAACCTCGCCGGCGTCAGCGCCGACGCGCAGGCCTACGTCGCCGGCCTGACGAAGCGCCACCCGGCAGGCGGCACGCCGCAGCTGCGCCGCGCGGCCGACCAGACGGCAGCGACGGCGTTGCAGAAAAAGGATTACGCCGCCGCTGCCGCCGCCCTGGAAGAACGCGCCTCCCTCGGCGCCCCCACGGCGCAGACATGGCTCGACCTCGCGACCGCGCTCCTGCGCAAATCCCCGGCCGATCCCAAGCGGGCGCTCGCCGCCGGATGGGAGAATTTCCAGGCCGCGCAGCCGGGATACGGTGAGATCCCCGGGCTGCTCGTGATGGCCGAGGCGTTGCGGGCGATGGACCGTTCCGAGCAGGAGGCCATGACGCTCGAGCAGGTGGTCCAGCGCGCACCAGACAACGCCG
>DATAPS010000149.1:0-4915 GCA_036265085.1 Acetobacteraceae bacterium
TGCCGCCGTAGTTGCCCTCTTCGATGTACTTCTTCGCGTTGTCCCAGGCACCGCCGCCCGAGGTCATCGAGATCGCGACGAACAGCCCCGTCACGATCGTGCCGAGCAGCATCGCGCCGAGCGAGCTGAAGGCGGCGACGCGCCCGGCGATCAGGTCGATGACGATGTAGAGCACGACCGGCGCCAGCACCGGGAGCAGCGAGGGCACGATCATCTCGCGGATCGCCGAGCGCGTTAGCATGTCGACCGCACGGCCGTAATCCGGCTTCGCCGTCCCTTCCATGATCCCGGGGATCTCCCGGAACTGCCGCCGCACCTCCACCACCACCGCACCGGCCGCGCGGCCCACGGCGGTCATGCCCAGCGCACCGAACAGGTACGGGAGCAGACCGCCGATGAAAAGACCGATCACCACGAATGGATCCTGCAGTGCGAAAGTCACGTGCAGGTTCGGGAAGTAGTGGACGAGATCTTCGGTGTAGGCCGCGAACAGCACCAGCGAGGCAAGTCCGGCCGAGCCGATCGCATATCCTTTCGTAACCGCCTTGGTGGTGTTGCCGACCGCGTCCAGCGCGTCCGTCGTGCGACGGACGTCGGGTTCGAGGTCGGCCATCTCCGCGATGCCCCCCGCGTTGTCCGTCACCGGCCCGTAGGCGTCGAGTGCGACGATCATGCCGGCGAGCGAGAGCATCGTCGTCGCCGCGACTGCGATGCCGAACAGCCCCGCGCTCAAGTAGGCGAAGATGATGCCGAGCGAGATCACCAGCACCGGGAGCGCGGTCGCTTCCATCGAGATCGCCAAGCCCTGGATCACGTTCGTGCCGTGCCCGGTCGTCGAGCTCTGCGCGATGCTGTGCACCGGGCGGTACGCGGTTGACGTGTAGTATTCGGTGATCACGACCAGCAGCCCCGTGATCGCGAGCCCGATGATCGCGGAGATGAACAGCCCGATCCCGCTGACCGACCCGCCGCCCACGGTTGGAACGCGGCCGCCGAGATCGAAGCTCAGAGCCATCACGATCAGCACGAGCACGGCCGAGATTGCGCCGGTCACGCCGAGTCCCTTGTACAGAGCCCGCATGATGTTGTTGCTGGCGTCGAGGCGGACGAAATACGTGCCCGCGACGGAAGCGAGGATGCACACGCCGCCGATCAGCAGCGGCAGCATCATCATCGTGTCGCGCACCGCGCCCTCGAAGAAGATCGCCGCGAGCAGCATCGTCGCCACGATCGTCACGGCGTAGGTCTCGAACAGGTCGGCCGCCATGCCGGCGCAGTCGCCGACGTTGTCGCCGACATTGTCCGCGATCACGGCGGGATTGCGGGGGTCGTCCTCGGGGATGCCGGCCTCGACCTTGCCCACCAGGTCTGCGCCGACATCGGCGCCTTTGGTGAAGATGCCGCCGCCGAGTCTCGCGAAGATCGAGATCAGCGACGCGCCGAAACTCAGCGCGATCATCGCCTCGAGCACCGGGCGCAGATCGGCACCCGCCGGGGTGATGGCGCGGAGGATCATGTAGTAGATGCCGACGCCGAGCAGGCCGAGGCCGACCACCAGCAGACCAGTGATCGCGCCAGACTTGAACGCGATGTCGAGGCCGGCGGCGAGCCCCGAGCGCGACGCTTGCGCCGTGCGCACGTTGGCGCGCACGGACACGTTCATGCCGACATAGCCGGCGGTGCCGGACAGCGTCGCGCCGATCAGGAACCCGATCGCCACGCGCACGCCAAGCAGCACGCCAAGAATGATGAGGATGACGACGCCGGCTATCGCGATGGTGCGGTACTGGCGGTTAAGATACGCACGTGCGCCTTCCTGAATGGCGCTGGCGATTTCCTGCATCCGAACGGAGCCGGCATCGGCCGCGATGACCTCGCGGGTGGTTCGGTACCCATAGGCGAGCGCTGCCAGCCCGCAAATGATCACCACGAAATAAGCCAGCGCCATCGTGTGGTCCTCTCCCTCGACGATCCTGAATGGCGGCACAGGCCGCGTCTGATTTCGGCGGCGGACGTATGGCAGAACCGGGATGGCGCGGCAACCGAGGGGCAACACGGTTGCACGCGCGCCACATCTGCATGATGTTCTACGTTCAGGCGCCTGTAGCTCAGTTGGTCAGAGCGGGCCGCTCATAACGGCTTGGTCGCAGGTTCGAGCCCTGCCAGGCGCACCACGGCACCCGATCGGGAGTCTTGGACTCGCAACGCTCGCGACTACTTGCCTCCGATTTGCACCGGGCAGCGCTCGACCCTACAACACCGCCCGCTCCCCAATCGAAGATTTCGGAAAGCCGCGACGATGGCCGCTTATCAATATGTATATGTCATGAAGGATCTGACCAAGGCGTTCCCCGGCGGGCGTGAGGTGTTCAAGGGCATCACCCTGTCCTTCCTCCCCGGCGTGAAGATCGGCGTGCTCGGCGTCAACGGCGCGGGCAAGTCGACGCTGCTCAAGATCATGGCGGGCATCGAGACGGAGTACGGGGGCGAGGCCTGGGCCGCGGAAGGCGCACGCGTCGGCTACCTGCCGCAGGAACCGCATCTCGATCCGACCAAGACGGTTTCCGAAAACGTGCAGGAAGCTTTCGGAGAGCTGAAGGCCGCGCTCGACCGCTTCAACGAGATCTCGAACGCGTTCGCCGAGCCGATGAGCGAAGACGATATGAACGCGCTGCTCGCCGAGCAGGCTGACCTGCAGGAGAAGATCGACGCCGAGGAGGGTTGGGATCTCGAGCGGCGCGTCGAGATCGCGCTCGACGCGTTGCGCTGCCCGCCACCCGACAGTCCGGTGACGAACCTGTCCGGCGGCGAGCGCCGGCGCGTGGCGCTCTGCCGGCTTCTGCTCGAAAAGCCCGAAATGCTGCTGCTCGACGAGCCGACCAACCATCTTGACGCCGAGAGCGTCGCTTGGCTCGAGAAGACGCTGCGCGAATACGAGGGCACGGTCCTCGTCGTCACCCACGACCGCTACTTCCTCGAGAACGTGACGAACTGGATCCTCGAGATCGAGCGCGGCCGCGGCTACCCGTTCGAGGGCAACTACTCGTCCTGGCTCGACCAAAAGCGCAAGCGCCTCGCAGTCGAGGAGAAGGAGGAGACTTCGCGGATGCGTGCGCTCGCCGCCGAGCAGGACTGGATCGCCTCGACCCCCCGCGCGCGCCAGACCAAGAACAAGGCGCGCATCCAGAAATACGAGGAGCTGCTGCAGAAGAGCCAGGAACAGGTTGGCAGCGTGGCGGACATCGTCATCCCGCCCGGGCCGCGGCTCGGCGGCACCGTCATCGAAGCGGAGAAGCTCCGCAAGGGCTACGGCAACCGAATGCTCATCGACGATCTCGACTTCAAGCTCCCGCCTGGAGGGATTGTTGGCGTGATTGGTCCCAATGGCGCGGGCAAGACGACGCTGTTCCGCATGATCACCGGCCAGGAACATCCGGACGCCGGATGCCTCAACGTCGGCGAAACGGTGAAGCTCGGCTATGTCGACCAGAGCCGCGACAGTCTGGACGGCACGAAGTCCGTCTGGGAGGAGATCTCCGGTGGCACCGACGTGATCTATCTCGGCAAGCGCGCGGTGCCCTCACGCGCCTATGTCGGCGCGTTCAACTTCAAAGGCCCCGATCAGCAGAAGAAGGTCGGCATCCTCTCCGGCGGCGAGCGCAACCGCGTGCATCTGGCGAAGATGCTGAAGAGCGAGAGCAACGTCATCCTGCTCGACGAGCCGACCAACGACCTCGACGTCGACACGCTGCGCGCGCTCGAGGAAGCGCTGACCGAGTTCGCCGGTTGCGCGGTCATCATCAGCCATGACCGCTGGTTCCTTGACCGGCTGGCGACCCACATCCTCGCTTTCGAGGGTGACAGCCACGTCGAGTGGTTCGAGGGCAACTTCCAGGACTACGAGGCCGACAAGCGCCGCCGCCTCGGCGCCGACGCGACCGAGCCGCACCGGATCAAATACCGACCTTTGCAGCGCTGACGTCGGGGCGCGCCCCCTGCCCCGATGGATCCGGCCTCGCATGTGCGGACCGGCCGGCTCATTCTGCGGCCGGTCGCGCCCGCCGATCTGGCGGACCTGGTCCCGTTCAAGGCTGATCCCCGCGCCTTCGCTCTTGTCCTCGGCGGCGTTCGCTCCCCGGAGCAGACCGCCCGCGAACTCGCCGAAGACATCGCGTTCTGGGGTGCGCGCGGCTACGGGATGTGGACCGTCCGCGATGTGCGCGATGACGCCTTCCTCGGCATCACCGGACTCATGGAACGCGCCGATGGTCGGGGTGTCGCGCTCCGGTTCGCCTTTCGCCCGGACGTGCGCGGCCGCGGCTATGCGAGCGAGGCGGCCGGTGCGGCGCTTCGTTTCGCACACGAGAGGGCCGGGCTCACATGCGTCGTCGCGGTCGCGAAAGAGATCAACATCGCGTCGCGTCAGGTTCTCGGCGCGATCGGCATGTGCCGGTGCGACGCCTTCGACCGTGATGGCGAACGGATGCTGGTTTACGAGAGCGTTCGTTCGCCGTAGGGCGGATCTCGATCCGCCGGCTCGAAACGCACCGAACGGTGGATGGAAATCCGCGCTGCGTAGGGAGCGGAACGACGCAATCCTCAAGCGGGGAGCGCGGCGACGGTAGGGCGGCGCCGCGGTTGCAGGGCGAGATAGACGACCGGGGTCGTGTAGAGCGTGAGGAGCTGCGAAACGATCAGACCGCCCGCGATCGAGATGCCGAGCGGTTGTCGCAGCTCCGCGCCGGTGCCGAATGCGAGGGCGAGTGGGAGTGCGCCGAGCAGGGCGGCGAGCGTGGTCATCATGATTGGGCGAAAGCGTTCGAGGCAGGCCGCGTGGATCGCCTCCGCTGGCGAGTGCCCGTACAGACGTTCCTGTTCGAGCGCGAAATCGACCAACATGATGGCGTTCTTCTTG
>DATAPS010000150.1:0-1938 GCA_036265085.1 Acetobacteraceae bacterium
CGAGGACAGGATCGACTCGACGTTGCCGCCGGTCTTGAGCCCGAAAATTGTGCCGCGGTCGTAGAGCAAGTTGAACTCCACATAGCGGCCGCGCCGGATGAGCTGCTCTTCGCGCTCGGCCGCGGTCCAGGGCGTCGTGAAATTGTGCCGCACCAGCTCGGGGTAGATCCTGCGGAAGGCACGGCCCACGTCCTGGGTGAAGGCGAAATTCGTCTCCCAGTCGCCGTCCAGATAATCGTAGAAGATGCCGCCGATGCCGCGCATCTCCTTCCGGTGCTTGAGATAGAAATAATCATCGCACCATTGCTTGTACTTTGCATAAGGCGCCGCGTGCGCGTCGCAGGCCGCCTGCATGGCGGCGTGAAACGCGCGCGTGTCGGGGTCTTCCTGATTGCGCCGGCGATCGAGCACCGGGGTGAGATCGGCGCCGCCGCCGAACCACGCCTTGGTGGTCACCACGAAGCGCGTGTTCATATGGACCGCCGGCACATGCGGATTGTGCAGATGGGCGATGAGCGAGATGCCCGACGCCCAGAACCGCGGGTCCGCATCGGCGCCCGGAATGTCCTTGCGGAATTCGGCCGCGAACTCGCCGAACACGGTCGAGGCGTGAACGCCGACTTTCTCGAACACGCGGCCCTTGAGCATGGACATGACGCCGCCGCCGCCGGGCGCCCCGGTATGATCGGTACGCGTCCAGGGCGTGCGCGCGAAGCGTCCCACCGTGTCGTCGGTGCGCGGCGCGCCAGCCGGAAAATTGTCCTCGATCGCCTCGAAGGCCGCGCAGATGTCGTCGCGCAGCGATTCGAACCAGCCGCGGGCGCGGGCTTTGCGGGCTTCCAGCTGTCCGGCGTCCATGATTCACCCTTGATAGCTGCAGGATTCCGCGCAGCTGTCCCGGTGGACGGTGACGCGGGTCACATTGCCGGCTTCCTGCACGTTATCCCAGATGAAGCGCGCCAGATGCTCCAGAGTCGGCGGTCCGAGCGCGTTGATGTTGTTGAGGAGCTTGTGATCGAGCCGGCCGCGAATGTCCGCCAGCCGCCGGTCCAGCACCCCCAGATCGACGATCATGCCGGTGGCGGTATCCGGGGTGCCGCGAATCGTGACCTCGGCCCGGTAGGAATGGCCGTGGATCTCCTCGCTGGCGGTGCCCAGCGTCGTGCCGGCAAGCGCGTGCGCGGCCTCGAAGCGGAATGATTTGGTGAGCTCCCACATCAGCGAATTCCCACGGTCTTGTGCGTTTGCAGGCTGAGCCGCCACTGCGGATGATGCCGGCAATAGTCGATGGCGCGCGCGGTGTTGTGGGCGAGCTGCGGCCCGTCCATGGGTTGCAGCGAGAAGCGCTCGAAGGCGAGGTCCGCGAACGCCTCGGGCGGCGCGTCGTCTTGCGGGAACACCAGCTTGATCTCGTGGCCCGAACGTATGCGCAGCGTGGTGCCCGCCTTCGGGCTCACGCAAATCCAGTCGAGACCGGCGGGCGGGTCGATCGTTCCATTGGTCTCGACCGCGATGGTGAAGCCGCGCGCGTGCAACGCGTTCAGCAAGGCGCCATCGATCTGCAGCAGCGGCTCGCCGCCGGTGATGACGACGTAGCGGTGATCGCGCCCGCCGCCCCATTCGGCCTCGATCTGGTCCGCCAGCGCCTGGGCGTTCGCATAGGAGCCTCCGCGCGTGCCGTCGGTGCCCACGAAGTCGGTATCGCAGAAGCGGCACTGTGCGGCGGCGCGGTCGGCCTCCCGCCCGGACCACAGGTTGCAGCCCGCAAACCGGCAGAACACGGCCGCCCGCCCGGTCTGGGCGCCTTCGCCCTGCAGGGTCAGAAAGATTTCCTTCACCGCGTAAGCCACCAGCATCTCCGGGTTGGTTACCTACTCATATCTGGGGGAAATCCTCGGCGTCCTCAAGCCGATCCCGCGGTCGCCGGCGTCACGCCGG
>DATAPS010000151.1:0-5974 GCA_036265085.1 Acetobacteraceae bacterium
GGGATGGAGTACCGCCATCGCGGCGGGGGCTTACGGCCGCATGACGACCCCGGCCGCTCTGCAGGGGCTTGCGTCATTGTTCCTCATCATCCCCCGTAATCGGGCCCGCGTGCCAACCAGCCGCCGATGGTGATGCCGGCACTCGGCGGCGCTCGCCGTCCCGCCTGATGGGCCAGCCTATGGCCGGGTAGCCCCGATCGCGGTCACCGGACCGGATGGCTAGCGTCGGCCCATTGCGGAGCATTGGAGTGGTAGCTACCCGGAGCCGAGATCATGCAGCTCGGCGAGCGATATAGAGGGCCGTCGTCATGTTTCGGACGACCCTACCGCCGAACTCTTCGTGCGCGATGCGGCCTAGTTCGGCCAGTACGGCCTCGCGATCAGGACGAACGTTGATGTTTGAATACGTGGCGTACAGCGACACTGTCTGTTCCGCATTCAGGGCCAGAGACCATGTGTGCGTCTGACTCTCAGCTACCTCGAACGCGCCGCTGCCCCGCAGGGCGGCCAGCCGGGCTTCACCATCCAAGCCGAAGGGGAGTCCCCGCTCGCCCGCTGAAGGACTGGCAGGCCCGTCCAGGAGTTCCTTGGTGGCTAGATGGAAAGGGTCGGGTCGGCTGTCGTCACCAAAGAGGTTCCAGAAGGCCGCCCACCAGCCGCCGGGGTGAAGCAGCCGAGCGATTTTCTTGAGGGCTGCGTCTTCTTCGAGCCAATGAAAGGAGGTGGCGCTGACCCCGAGATCGAACGCGCACTCTTCAAGATCCGCATCCTCGAAGGCGGAGATGATCACCGTCAAGGCCGGGTCCGGATTGTTCTTTCGCAGGAATTCAGCGAGGCGAGAGTCCGGCTCCACGGCGATCAATGGATTAGCACCGAGATCGAGCATCCGACGTGTAGCTGTCCCCGTCCCCGGGCCGATCTCGAAAGTCGCCGGACCGCGGCCAAGGCCGCATCGCGAGCAAAGCGTCTGATATACCCAGTCGGGATACGCAGGTCGTGAGTTGTGGTAGCCGTTCGGATCAAGCCCGAATACGCGACGACCGGTTCGTTTGGTGATCGGGGGCGCAGACATGCCTGATACTAGCAAGCCGCGGAAAAACGATGAGGTTTGCTGGCTCGGGCGAGGTTTGAGGCGGAGATTTCAAGCGTTGAGGGGGACGAGACGGCGATTTTGACGACTGTTCCTGATCCTGCCGGCCGCGGCCATCCGCGACGCACTCGACACGACGATCAGGTCGCATCTCGACGCGGCGGTCTGGCAGCGGCGGAGGCAGGAGGTCGAGGCCGCCCGCGCCCTGCTCCAGCGCGGGCGCACGCATCGCGTGCTCGGTGCGGCCTCTGCCCTTTGCGCGCTACGGAGTCTGATGCGGCGTCCACAGATCGCCCGCAACCGCCCCTAGCACCGTGGTGCTGTTGAGCTCGGTCGACAGCACCACCAGCGTCGATGGCTGCGCCGCCAACGCCGTGTGCGTCGGCTCCCAGGCCATGAAGTCCGACCAGACCGCATCGTGATACTGCGCCAGCGTCTCCCCCGACGGCGGCGACCCAGACGTCGGCGGCGACGACGTCACCCCACCCGTGCTGCCCCCTCGGCTGCTGACGAACTGCATATGCGACAGATCCAGCGTCGGCCGTGTCGCGAGGCTCACGTTCCCCGCAGCTGTCACTGGCCCGCTGTTCGGCAGCGGCGGCACAGGTGTCGCGCTCCAGACCGAGTTGCCGTTGAACTGCACCGGTGTCGGGCTCGCGTTGACGATGCCGTGGCCGTTGGCGCGGTCGTTGACGATGGTGTTGTTATCGATCGCCACCGTCCCGGGGTTCTCTGTGCCGTTCTCGCCGACGGAGAACATCCAGAAATTCGGGCTGTTCGGACCCTGTTCGATGACGTTGTGCGAGATGTTTGCGTTGCCGCCTTTGGGCAGGTCGATCGAGTAATTCGACGAGCCCGCATTGTCGAAGATGCGGTTGCCGGTGATGACGTTGGTCGTGGCAAAGCTCTTGATCTCGTGGCCAAGCACGGCGTCGTGGAAGTAGCTGTTGGTGATTGAGAGTTTGGCCAGCGCGCCCGACGCGTAGATGTTGTGCGACAGCCCGCCGTTGCCGCCGTTGGCCGCGAACTCGGAGTGATCGATGCTGATCGTTCCGGTCGGATCGGCAGCGCCGAGCAGGCCTTCCTGGTTGTTGTGGAAGAAGTCGTTGGTCAGCGTGAGGCTGCCGCCCTGGTAGCGCACGGCGGCGCCGTTCCGAGCGCCGATCTTCACGCCGGAGATGTCGAAGCCGTTGATGGTGACGTGGGTGCCAGCGCCACCCTCGACGATGGCGGCCTTGCCGTTGGCGGGGGAGACGGTGGCGAGCATCTTCACTTCGCCGCCGACGGCATTCAGCGTCAGGCTCTTGTTGATGATGGCGGGGAAGTCGTTGGTGTAGGTGTGGTCTGCGGAAACGTTGATGGTATCGCCGCTTTTGGCTGCGGCGACGGCGGCGGAGATGGTCGCGAATTGGCCGTTTAGGCCAACGGTGAGAATTGCCATCAGGGTGCTCCGTAATGTGGCGATGGCGTAGGGGCTACCGCACCCAGTCCCACCTGAGCAATACCGTCAGTAGAGCGTGCGGTCGTTCTCGCGGCCCCAGAGCCAGAGCTGCGGCTTGCGGGTCATCGAAACCCCCGCGAGAGACCGCCGTCTTTAGGCGGCGGAGGGATAGCGGGTTGCGCGATCGCACGACGCACTTGCCTGCGCATCGAAACCTCTCCAGATTTGAACACATGAAGCTGGTCGCGGCCGTCAAACTCGTTCCGCCTAGAATTTACAGGTCCGATGAAACAGACCGCCCTGCGCCCCATCGGAAACCGATAATAACCCTCGTACGTGCGCCCATTCGCGGGCCGCGCCCTCGGGCGGGACGCCCGCTTCGGCGAAGGGGAGACGCCCCGTAACTCGGGCCCGTCGGACGCTTCCTACCGATGCAGCGCGCCCTCCAACTCCGCCTTGCTCATCCGCGACCGCCCCTTGATGCCGCGCTCGGTCGCCTCGCGATACAGCTCCGCCCGCGTCGGTCCCCGCTCTTGCGCCGCTGCGGCCTCACCCTTCCGCTCACGCCGCTTGGTGCGTGCGAGCGCCTGACGGTTCTGCTTCGGCGACTTCCGGTTGGTCGCGCCCGCCTCCGACAGGCCGATCGCGATCGCCTGCCGTGGATTGCGCACTTTGCGGCCGCTGCCGGACTTCAGCTCGCCATGCTTGAACTCGTGCATGACCCGGGCGACGGTCTCTTGCTGCGCCTTGCTCTCTTTCGCCATGACGCGTTCTCCTAGCCCTTTCGTGCGCGAAACGCGAAAATCGACGCGTGGTTTTCCGGGGATCTCATGCTTCTCGCTCTGACGGCCCTTCTCGGCTTCCAATTGATCGGCGAGTCGTTGGCGACGCTCACGGGCGGGATGATCCCCGGGCCCGTGATCGGGTTCACGCTGCTCGCGGCCGTGCTGGCGGCGCTGCCCGATCTCCGCCGAGCGGTCGAACCGACCGCGAACGCGCTGCTTCGGCACCTCGCGCTGCTGTTCGTTCCCGCCGCGGTCGGCGTGGTGCAGCAGCTTCCGCGATTGCGCGCGGAAGGCCTTGCGATCGGCGTGGCGCTGGTCGTCTCGACCGCCGCCGCGCTCGCCGCCGGCGCGATCTGCTTCCGCGCCGTAGCGAAGCGGATCGAACGCTGATGGAGGAGGTGTTCCGCCTCTGGGTCTATCTCTCCCGGACGCCGCTGCTGTGGCTCACCGCGACGCTCGTCGCCTACGCCGCGGCGGACTGGATTTCCGCCCGGCTCAGGCGCACGCCGCTTGCCAACCCGGTGCTGCTGGCCGTCGTCATCCTCGTGCTGCTGCTCGCTGCGACCGGAACCGAGTACCGCGTCTATTTCGACGGCGCGCAGTTCGTGCATTTCATGCTCGGGCCGGCGACGGTCGCGCTCGCCGTGCCGCTCGTGCGGGAGGCGCGGCAGATTCGGCGGCTGCTTTTGCCCGTGATCGCGGCTTTGCTCGGCGGGTCGATCACATCCGCCGTCACGGCGGTAGCGGTCGGGTGGCTCCTCGGCGCGGATCCGGCGACGCTCGCCTCTCTTGCGCCGAAATCGGTGACGACGCCGATCGCGATGAGCATCGCCCAATCGATCGGCGGCATCCCGGCGCTCACCGCCGTCTGCGTCATCCTGACCGGCATCATCGGCGCGGTATTTCTCTCGCCCCTGATGCGCGCGATCGGCGTGAGCGACGAAGCGGCCCAGGGCTTCGCGGCCGGCGTCGCGGCGCACGGGATCGGCACGGCGCGTGCGTTCCAGATCGGCGAGCTCGCGGGGACTTTCGCAGGCCTCGGACTCGCCCTCAACGGGATCGCCACCTCGATTCTGGTGCCGCTCCTCGCGCGCCTTTTGCGATGAACCGCGGCGCCCCGCTCCCGTTGTCGCTGCGATGATCTCCACCCGCCTCCACGCCAAGATCGATTTCGCGGTATCGGGCTTGCTCGGCGTTCTCGCCCTGTCCGGCATCGCAGGTCCGCGGTCGCGGCGGCTGTTTCGCGCCGCGGGCACCTATCACGCGAGCTATGCGGCGCTGACCGATTACGAGGCGGGATTGCTGCCGGTCGTGTCGATGCGCGATCACCTGCTGCTCGACACGATCGGCGCGGCCACGCTGTGCGTCGCGGGCCTGCTGACACGAGACAGCAAGCGTGACCGGAGGCTCTTGCTTGGCATCGGGATGCTGGAACTGGCGGTGATCGCGGCGAGCGACACTCGTCCGGCCGGGCGCCCCCTTCCGGAACCCACGGCGTACGAGCCGGTCGATGTGCCGAAGCCGGTGGCCCAAGACGTCTGGATCGTCGACAGCGGGCCGAAGCACGTCCTCGGCTTGCCGATCCCGGTCCGTATGACCGTGATCCGGCTCCCCAGCGGCGAACTGCTGCTCCACTCGCCGACCCGCTACAGTGCGCGGTTGCGGCAGGAGCTGGAGAGGTTTGGCCCGATCCGCTTCCTCGTCGCGCCGAACAGCGTGCACTGGACTTTCATCGACGGCTGGCAACGCGCCCTGCCGGATGCGCGGACCCTTGCGGTCCCAGGCCTGCGCAAGCGCCGGCAGGTGCGGCGCTCGGGCCTGCGGATCGACGGCGAGCTGTGCGAACAGCCCCCCGCCGACTGGGGCGGCGCGATCGAGCTGGTCGCGGTTGTTGGAGCGGCCGGTTTCACGGAAATGGCGTTCTTCCATCGCCCGTCGCGCACCCTCGTCCTGACCGACCTCGTGCAGAACTTCGAGCCACACCGGCTGCCGACTCCGGCGCGGCTGTTGATGCGGCTGGCCGGCGCCAACGCACCCAACGGACGCGCGCCGATCGATCTACGCGCGATCGTCTTGCTCCGGGGTCACCGCAGCAAAGCGGCCGCGCGCCGGCTCATCGCGCTGACCCCGGAGCGCCTCGTCTTCGCGCACGGACGATGGTACGAGCGGGACGCGACCGAAGCACTCCGCCGCTCGCTCGCATGGCTCGAATGATCCGAATCCGTCCGGTCGTCCCGAGGAATCAAGCGAGCCGATCCCGCGAAGCCGCACCTTGGCGTCGCTGATCGCTGCCCCGCCCGGGTCGGCTCGCGGCGACAAAGCACGTCGGCTGGACGACATCGCGCCGCAACGCCCGAATAACGTCGATTTACCGCCGCCGACCACCTGAAAAGCCTCGCCCAAATGGGCGTGTTCTGGTTTTATTCTCGCCATGAACGCACCCGCCCAACTCCCCCTCACCGAACGCTTCAGCAGAGTCATCCAGGTCGTTCTGCACGGGCTCGGCAGCCGCTATCGGGCGGACTCCATTCTCGGCCCGGCGGTCGCCGGGGCGCTGCTCAACCTGATCGCCCTGCGGCTGCAAAACCTCCGCCGCCGCTTCGTCACCCTGGTCGAACGCATCCAGGCCGGCACGCTGCGGAAACTGCCGGAGCCGGG
>DATAPS010000152.1:0-8259 GCA_036265085.1 Acetobacteraceae bacterium
AAATTGGAACCGGCCGATACACCAAGCCGCCGCCACGCCGCACACGGTGTTCAGCGGCACGCTGATCGCCGCCACCAGCAGCGACAGAGAGATCGCCGCTATCGCGTCGGGCTGCGTCAGGGCAACGAGCGCCATCGGGGCGCCACGGCGCAGTGCCTCTACGAACACCACGATCAGTGGCAGCAGCAGCAGCACGACCAACAGCAGCACGGTAACGGCGATCAGACCGCCCCGGGTGAGGCGATGCTCCTCGGTAACCGCAAGCGGCCGGTGTGTCATCAGTCCGCGGCTCATGCCGCGCGGCCGCCGATCCGCGCCTGCAACCCATTCAGCAACATCAGGATGACGAACGAAATCAACAACATCACCAGAGCGAGCGCAGCCGCGCCGGCATAGTCGAGCTGCTCCAGCCGGATCACGATCAGCAGAGGTGCGATCTCGGTCACCATGGGCATGTTCCCGGCGATGAAGATCACCGATCCATACTCGCCGACGCCCCGCGCCAGCGCCGCCGCGAAACCCGCAAGCAGTGCCGGCGCCAGCGCCGGAAGCACCACCCGTCGCAGCGTCTGCGCACGGGTTGCCCCCAGCGTGGCAGCGGCTTCCTCGGCATCGGCCGGCAGGTCCATCACCACCGGCTCCAACGTGCGTACGACAAAGGGCAGACCGACGAAAATGAGCGCCAACAGCACGCCGAGCGGCGTGTAGGCCACCTTGATGCCAAGCGGGGCAAGCAACGCGCCGATCCAGCCGTTCCGGGCGAACAGCGCGGTCAAGGCGATGCCGGCCACCGCCGTCGGCAGCGCCAGCGGCATATCGATCAGCGCGTCCGCCAGGTTGCGCCCCGGAAACCGGTAACGGACCATCACCCAGGCGACCAGCACTCCGAGCGGCACGTTGATCGCGGCGGCCAGCGACGCCGCACCGAAGCTGAGGCGCAGAGCCGCCAGCACCCGCGGTTCGGTAATGGCGTGCCACACGCCCGCCAGCCCCAGGCTCCAGGGCCGCAGCGCCAGTGCGGCTAGCGGGATCAGCACGATCAGCGACAGCCAGGTCAGCGTCACCCCGAGTGTCGGCACGAATCCCGGCAGAGCGGACCGGCGCGCGGACGCGATCATCGGCCCGGCGTGAAGATCCGGTCGAACATTCCGCCGTCGGCGAAGTATTTCGTCTGGGCTGCGTCCCAATCGCCGAAATCGGCAATCGTCACCATCCTCAGCGGCGGGTAGCGATCGGCGTATTCCGCCGCGACCGTGACATCGCGCGGCCGGTAGTAGTGCTTGGCGATGATCCGCTGCGCCTGCGGCGTGTAGTGAAACGCCAGATAGGCCTCAGCCGTGGCCCGCGTGCCCTTCTTGTCCACCACCTTGTCCACCACGGTCACCGGGGGTTCGGCGAGGATGCTCAGCGACGGATAGACGATCTCGTAGCCATCATTCGCAAATTCCTTGCGAGCCAGCCACGCCTCGTTCTCCCAGGCCAGCAGCACGTCGCCGAGCTCGCGCTGCACGAAGCTGTTGGTGGCGCCGCGCGCGCCGGTATCCAGCACCGGCACATGCTGCAACAGCTGCCGCATGAATGCCTCCGCCGTTTCGGCGGTCGCACCCGGTTGCCGATCGGCCCAGGCGAGTGCGGCGAGAAAGTTCCAGCGCGCGCCGCCAGATGTCTTCGGGTTGGGCGTGATGACGGCGACACCGGTCTTGATCAGGTCGGACCAGTCCTTGATCTGCTTTGGATTGCCCTTGCGTACCAGGAACACGATGGTGCTGGTGTAGGGTGAGGAATTCTCCGGCAGCCGCTTCTGCCAGTCGGCAGCCAGCAGCCCGCGCCTGGCCAGGGCGTCGATATCCGCGGCCAGCGCCAGCGTGACCACGTCGGCCTGCAGCCCTTCGAGCACCGCCCTCGCCTGCGCGCCGGACCCACCATGCGACTGATTGATGGTGAGACGATCCCCGCTTTTGGTCTGCCAGAACTGGATGAAGGCGGGATTGATCTCGCGGTAGAGTTCGCGGGTCGGGTCATAGGAAGCATTGAGCAGCGTCGTCTCCTTGGCGACGGCGGAGCCTGCGATTCCGAGCATCCCAAGCACCGCGGCAAGTCCCGAACGGCGGGTCATCGACGGCATGGTGCACCTCACTGGTAGGTCGGTTGAACGGGTTATCGGTGAGCGGCGGGTTATCGACCTTGGGCCATTTTCATATATCTCCCATATGAATATGGGATTATGGTGACGGCGTCCTGTCAACTACGAAATCCCCCGGAAGCCATCAGAGCTGCGTGTACGGCACTGACGCGGGGGCGAGGAGACGACGTTGCTGTCGAGCAAGGCGAAGTATGCCATTCGCGCCGTTGCACTGCTGGCCGAACGCGGTCGTCTCGGCGGCCGAACGCAAATGGCGGAAATCGCGGAAGCCGAGCAGATACCGCGGAAATTCCTCGAGGCGATCCTGGTGGAACTGCGCGGTCAAGGCATCATCGAAAGCCGACGCGGGGCGCAGGGCGGCCACCGGTTGTTGCTGGATCCGGCGGATGTTTCAGCCGCCGACATCATTCGCATCGTGGATGGTCCATTGGCCCTAACGCCGTGTGCCAGCCGGACCCGGTTCCGACCCTGCACGGACTGCGTCGATATTCGGCGATGCCGCCTGCGGTCCCTGATGCTGAAGGCACGCGACGCTGTGGCTGGAGTACTGGAAAACTGTTCGGTCGCTGATCTTACGACATTGCGACCGCCGCGAGGGCGTGCGTCGAAAACCAAAATACGCAGAGAGCCGTCGGCGAGAACAAAGGCACGGGAGCGCGCAGGCTAGGCGTGCCGGGCCGAGACGGCGGGTCGAGACCCGCCCTACGGGAGTGACGATCGGCTCTCGTGAAGTCATAACGGCGGGTGACGAAGAGGAACCGCCGATGACCGATACGCCGCCCTGGCTCGCCCCCGCGCTCGCCTACATTCCGCAATGGCTCGACTACCAGATGCGCGTCACCGGGCAACCGGGATGCGTGATCGCGGTCGCCTATCGCGGCACGATCGTGCTTGAGCATGCGCTCGGCCACGCCGATCTCGGCGCGGGCGTCGCGCTGACGCCGCGGCATCGCTTCCGGGTGGCGTCGCACTCGAAATCGTTCACCGCTGCCGCGATGATGAAGCTGCGCGAGCAGGGCCGCGTGAAACTCGACGACACCGCCGGACAGTATGTCGATGGCCTGCATTCGGAGATCGCGACGGCCACGATCGCGCAGCTGCTGTCGCACACCGCTGGGATTTTTCGCGACGGCACCGACTGCGCCTACTGGGCCGGACGCGCGCCGTTCGCGGACGAGGCACGCATCCGCGCCGATCTCGCGCTGCCGCCCGCGATTGGGGCCAACACGCGGCTCAAATACTCGAATCACGGCTTCGCGCTCGCCGGCTTGGTGATCGAGCGGATCACGGGCGAGCCGTACAATGCGTGGGTGCATCGGGAAATCGTGGCGCCCGCCGGACTCGGGGAGACGACGCCGGACGTCCCGGTGCCGGACGGCGCGCCGTCGGCCCGCGGGCATAGCGGGAAGGCGCTCGCCGGGGCGCGGTTCGTGTTTCCCGGGGATCAGTCGACGCATGCGCTCGCGGCGGCGACGGGGTTCGTCAGCACCGCGGGCGATCTCGCGAAGTTCTTCGGGCAGCTCGCGCCGAATGCGGCGACGAGCATCCTCTCAACGGCGAGCCGCCGAGAGATGAGCCGGCCCCAGTGGCCCGATGGGTATTCGCTTATCGAGCGCAGCTACGGTCTCGGCACGATCAGCGGATCGCTCGACGGGTGGGACTGGTTCGGCCACAGCGGCGGGTTCCAGGGCTACATCACGCGCAGCGCGGTGGTGCCGGAGAAGGAGATTTCCGTCTCCGTGCTGACGAATGCGCTCGATGGCTTGTCGCACCAATTTCTCGACGGGGCGCTCGAGATCTTCAAGGCTTACGAGGCGGCCGGCGCTCCGAGCCCGAGAGTGGCGGATTGGACGGGACGCTGGTGGGGGGCATGGGGCGCATTCGATCTGCTGCCGATGGGCGAGCGCGTGCTGGTCGCCTCGCCGGGGCTGCTGAATCCGGTCGGGAAAGTCGAGGAGCTGGAGGTGACTGGGAGCGACGAGGCCCGCGTCGCGCAAGGCGGCGCGTTCGGCAGCTATGGCGAGCCGGTGCGGCGCGAGCGGGATGCCGGTGGTGCGGTCGTGGCGCTGCGGCTCGCGGGGACGAAGCTCGTGCCGCACGACGCGCTCGAGGCCGAGTTGCGGGCGCGCTATGGGGAGCCGGTGGCATGAGCGATCTCGCGGCACGGATTGCGGAGCCGTTCGCGGGGCTCGCGACGGAGATCGGGTTCGCGGCGACGCATCTGGAGACGGGGGCGTCGCTCGCGATCAATGCCGACGCGCTGTTCCCGACGGCGAGCGTGTTCAAGGTGCCGGTGATGGTGGAGGTGTTTCGCCAGGCCGACGAGGGCCGGTTCGCGATGGCGGACCGGATCCCGATGGCGGCGGCCCAGCGCAGCGTCGGCTCGGGCGTGATGCAGCGGCTCGGGGAAGGCGTCGCGTTGAGCGTGCGCGATCTGGCGATGCTGATGATCATCATCAGCGACAACACCGCGACGCAGATGCTGCTCGACCTGGTCGGCCCGGACGCGGTCACGGCGACGATGCGGCTGCTCGGACTCGCGAACATCAACGTGCGGATGACGCTGCCGCAACTGTTTGCGCACGCCTACAACCTGCCGCTCGATCCGCTGCCCGATTTCGAGGCGTTGCAGCGCCTGACCCGCAACGCGCCGATTG
Source organism: Acetobacteraceae bacterium (assembly GCA_036265085.1). GTDB lineage: Bacteria > Pseudomonadota > Alphaproteobacteria > Acetobacterales > Acetobacteraceae > DATAPS01. Next base: position 4,801 of record DATAPS010000152.1, read on the forward strand.
ATTACGGATCGCTGGCGTTCGCGGCATCGCCTGACAACACGACGTCGAACGCTGCCGATATGGCGCGGCTGTTGGGAATGATCTTTCGCAAGCAGGCAGGCAGGGCCGCGGCTTGCGACGACATGCTGACGATCCTGCGGGCGCAGCAGCTGCGGGATCGCGTGCCGCGGTATCTGCCGGTCGGCGGGGTCGGGAACAAGACGGGGACGCTGCGTGGGGTGCGCAACGACGCCGGGCTGATGATGCGGGGCGCGGGCGACACGATCGCCTTCGCGCTGTTCACCTTCGACCGGACGCAGATCGCGCCGGACGATGCGCGGGGGCTGGCGGGGCGAAACGTGCTGGTCAACGATGCGATGGCGGAGGTGGGCGCGTTGTTGTGGGATGAGTTCCGGCCGTGAGGTGTAGGGCTTAGCGTGGCGCGCTATCCCGGGCAGGAGGACGCTGCCCGCCTTTCCGCGGCCGTGCTCGAGGGTTGCGTCGCGGAGATCTTCCGCGCCTGCGGAATGAGCGCGGAAGATGCGTCGGTGCTCGCGCGTTCGCTCGTCGCTGCGGATCGCCGCGGCATCCACTCGCACGGCGTCCTGCGCGTTCCCGAGTATGTCGAGAAACTGCGTACCGGCGGGGTCGACCCGCGCGGGCGGCCCGTGATCGTGACGGATGCGGGCAGCCTCGTGGTGTGCGATGGCGGCAACAGCATGGGGCAGATCGGCGCGCATTTCGCCATGGCGCTGGCGGTGGAGCGCGGGCGTCGACACGGCATCGCGCTGGTGGCGTTACGGGGCAGCAACCACTGCGGCGCGATGGATCAGTATGCGATGATGGCGGTTCCGCGGGGGATGGTCGGGATCGCGGCGAGCAACGCGCTGCCCACGATGGCGCCGTGGGGCGGCCTCGACAAGATCGTCGGGATGAACCCGCTCGCGGTCGCGCTGCCGGCGGGTGAGGAGACGCCGGTGGTGCTCGACATCGCGTTCGGCGCAACCGCGCACGGGAAGATGCGCGTGTATGCGCGCAATAATCAGCCGATCCCGGCGGACTGGGCATTCGACGTGGAGGGCAAGCCGACGACGGATGCGGCGGCGGCGCTGGACGGGCTGATTCGGCCGGCGGGCGGGCACAAGGGAATCGGGCTGGCGATGGCGTGGGGGCTGCTCGCCACGGCGTTCTCGGGGGCGGCCTACGGAACGGATCTCGGCAACATGCGCGACGGGCCGCGGGCGGGTGCGGACGGGCAGGTGTTCATCGCCATCGATCCGGCGCCGCTGTTGGATCCGGCGGTGTTCCGGGCGCGGGTGGATCGCGCGGTGCGAGAGGTGCGCGAGAGCAGGCCCGCGGCGGCGGCGGCCGCGATCTACACGCCGGGGATGCTGGAGGCGGAGATCGAGCGCGAATACGGCGCGGATGGCATTCCGATTGCCGGCGAGACGATCGCGGGCATCCGTGAGGCTGCGGGATCGCTCGATGTCGCTACGGAAGGATGGCCGGAGGCGCTGCGTCTCGGGTAGACGAGGCGCATGGCCAACACTCTGCATCGGGTCGTGGTGGTCGGCGGCGGGGCGGCGGGGCTGGAGCTCGCGACCCGGCTCGGCGACAAGCTCGGCAAGCGCAAGCAGGCCGAGATCACGCTCGTCGACCGGTCGCGGACGCATCTCTGGAAGCCACTGCTGCATTCGGTGGCGGCGGGGAGCCTGGACCGTGCGCTGCACGAGGTGAACTACCTCGCACAGGCGCACTGGCACGGTTTCGGCTACCGGCACGGTGCGATGATCGGGCTGGACCGTCCGGCGCGCACGATCTCGCTCGATGCGACCGTGGACGAGGAGGGGCGGGTGGTCAGCCCGCCGCGAACCCTCGGCTACGACACGCTGGTGATCGCGGTAGGGAGCGTGACCAACGACTTCGCCACGCCGGGCGCCGCGGAATTCGCCGTGCCGCTCGAGACGCCGGAGCAGGCGACGCGGTTCAACCGCCGGCTCCTCAACGCCTGCCTGCGTGCGCAGAACCAGGAGGGGCCGATTGAGCCGGGGCAGCTCCATGTCGCCATCATCGGCGCGGGGGCGACGGTGACGGAGCTGGCGGCGGAGCTGCACCGCACCGTGCGGGCGGTGGTCGCGTACGGGCTCGATCGCATCATGCCGGAGCGGGACATCAAGCTGATCCTGATCGAGGCGGCGCCGCGCATCCTGCCGGCGCTGCCGGAGCGGATCTCGGAGGCGACGGAGAAGCTGCTCCATGACCTGCATATCGAGGTGCGCACGAATGCGCGGGTGAGCGAGGTGCTGGCCGACGGCGTGCGGCTGGCGAGCGGCGAGTTCATCCCGGCGGAGCTTGTGGTGTGGTCGGCGGGGGTGAAGGCGCCGTCGTTCCTGGCCGATGTCGGCGGGCTGGAGACGACGCGCTCCAACCAACTCGTCGTCCGGCCGACGCTGCAGACCACGCGCGACGACGACGTGTTCGCGATCGGGGACTGCGCCGCCGTGCCGCGGCCGGGCTCCCCGCAGCCGGTGCCGCCGCGGGCGCAGGCGGCGCATCAGGAAGCCTCGTTCATGGTCAAGCAGATCGAGGCGCGGCTCGCGGACAAACCGCTCGGCGAATTTGTCTATCGCGACTTCGGCTCGCTGGTCTCGCTCGGGAAATACAGCACCGTCGGCAACCTCATGGGCTTCCTGGTGGGGCGGAACCTGTTCGTCGAGGGTCTGTTCGCACGGGCGATGTATCGGTCGCTGTACAAGATGCACGAGGCCGCGCTGCATGGCGGTCGGCGCGTCCTGCTGCGGCCGTTCGCGGCGGGTGTGCGGCCGTCGCCCACGGTGAAGCTGCACTGACCATCAGGCCTGCCCCACGTTCCAGAACACCGGGCAGATCCCTTTCTGCGGCGTGCCGAGGCTCGCGCGCCAGGCCGACGACTGGAAATACTGGCCGAGCGGGATGAACGGCACGGTCTCGAAGCAGCGGCGCTGCACCGTTTCGGCGAGGCGGGTGCGCTCGGCGGGATTGGTCGCGTCGATCCACGCGTCGCGCAGGGTCTCGATCTCCGGGTCGGTCGGCCAGCCGAACCAAGCGGTCGCGCCGTTGCCGCGGATGATCGCGGCGAAAGCGGGGTTGATATAGTCGCCCGCCGGCTGGCCGGAGGGGAAAGCGGACCAGCCGCCCTTGGACGGCGGCTCCTTGCTCGCACGGCGCTGGGTCACGGTGCCCCAGTCGGTCGCCTGATCGTCGACAGTGATGCCGACGCGGCGGAACGCGGCGATCACCACCTGGGTCGCGGCGTCGTAAAACGTCTGATCGGTCGGATGCATGACCGCGAGCGGTTGGCCGCGATAGCCGGCCTCGTCCAGCATCGCCTTGATCTCGGCGTCGCTGGGGCGGTGGCGCACCGCGTCCATCCCGGCATCGCTCGCGGATTCCGAGCCGGGGATGAAGAACCCGACCGGTGCGTTGAAGCTGCTGCCCTCG
>DATAPS010000153.1:0-7131 GCA_036265085.1 Acetobacteraceae bacterium
TCGCGCTCACCATCATCTCCTCGATCGTCGGCGTCGCCGCCGGTGGTGTGCAGGGCTATTTCGGCGGTTGGATCGATCTGACCTTCCAGCGTCTGATCGAGGTATGGACCGCGATACCTTCGCTGTATCTGCTGCTGATCCTGTCGTCGGTGCTGGTGCCGGGCTTCTTCGTCCTGCTCGGCATCCTCCTGCTGTTCTCGTGGGTATCGCTGGTCGGACTGGTGCGGGCGGAGTTCCTGCGCGGACGCAACTTCGAATACATCCAGGCCGCGCGGGCGCTCGGCGTGTCGAATGCCACCATCATGTTCCGGCATCTGCTGCCGAACGCGATGGTTGCCACCATGACGTTCCTGCCGTTCATCCTGTCGTCGTCGGTGATGACGCTCACCGCGCTCGACTTCCTCGGTTTCGGCCTGCCGCCCGGCTCGCCCTCGCTCGGCGAATTGCTGCTGCAGGGCAAGTCGAACCTGCAGGCGCCCTGGCTCGGCCTGACCGCGTTCTTCGTGCTGGGAAGCCTGCTCACCTTGCTGATCTTCATCGGCGAGGCGGTACGCGACGCCTTCGATCCGCGGCGGGTCCTGAAGTGACGCGTTACCAACCATGACGCTGCTCTCCGTCAACAAGCTCAGCGTGGCGTTCGGCGAGAAGGAAGTCGTCCACGACGTTTCATTCACGCTGGAGCGCGGTGAGACGCTGGCGATCGTGGGTGAAAGCGGCTCCGGCAAGTCGCTCACCGCGCTATCGCTGCTGCAGCTCCTTCCGCCGGGTGCAACGGCGCGGGGCCATGTCGCGCTGGCTGGTCACGAAATGATCGGCCTGCCGCCGGGAAAGCTGCGCAAGATCCGCGGCGGCCTCGCCGGTATGGTGTTCCAGGAACCGCTGACGAGCCTCAACCCGCTGACGAAGCTCGGGCGGCAGGTGGCCGAGGCAGTCCAACTGCACAATCCCGCGGACCCGGCCACCGTCCGACGGCGCGTGATCGACGTGCTGTCGCAGGCCGGCTTCGCGGATGCGGAGCATCGGCTCGACGCCTACCCGCATCAGCTCTCGGGCGGCCAGCGGCAGCGCGTGATGATCGCGATGGCGCTCGCCAACGACCCTGCGCTGCTGGTCGCCGACGAGCCGACCACCGCGCTCGACGTGACGATCCAGGCCCACATCCTGCGTCTGCTCGCCGAGCAGAAGGCGGCGCGCGGGCTCGCGCTGCTGCTGATCAGCCACGATCTCTCGATCGTCCGCCGCTATGCCGATCGCGTCTGTGTCATGAAGGAAGGGCGCATCGTCGAGAAGGGACGCGTCGCCGAGGTATTCGCCAGGCCGCGCCATTACTACACGAAGTTGCTGCTCGCTTCCGAGCCGAAGGGACTGCCGCCGCCTTGTCCGAACAACGCGCCGGTGATCATGGCGGCGGACGATCTGCGCGTGCATTTCGCCATCCGGCGCGGGGTGCTCCGGCGCGCCGTTGGCCATGTCCGTGCGGTCGATGGGATCACCCTGTCGGTGCGGCGTGGCGAGACGGTCGGGCTGGTGGGAGAGAGCGGCTCGGGCAAGTCGACGACCGGCTTCGCACTGCTCGGCCTCGAGCGTTCCACCGGGCGCATCGCATTCGAGGGGCGCGATCTGACGACGATCCGGCGGCGGGAGATGCGCAAGCTTCGCGCTCGGATGCAGATCGTCTTTCAGGATCCCTTCGGAAGCCTATCGCCGCGCATGAACATCGGGGAGATCATCGCCGAGGGGTTGCGTGTCCATGAGCGGCGGCTGACGCGGGCGGAGCGCGACGGGCGGGTCGCGGAGGTGCTCGACGAGGTCGGCATCGCGCACAACGCGACCGGACGCTATCCGCATGAGTTCAGCGGCGGTCAGAGGCAGCGCATTGCGATCGCGCGCGCGCTGGTCCTGCGGCCACACTTCCTGGTACTGGATGAGCCGACGAGCGCGCTCGATATGTCCGTGCAGGCGCAGATCGTCGAACTCCTGAGGCGGGTGCAGCAGCAGCACGCGCTCGGCTATCTGTTCATCAGCCACGATCTGCGCGTCATCCGCGCCCTCGCGCATCGGGTTCTGGTGATGCGGCACGGCCACCTCGTGGAGGAGGGTGCGTCCGAGGACATCTTCGCGCATCCCAAGGCGGAGTACACCCGCGCGCTGATGCGGGCCGCCTTCGATCTCGAGGCCGATGACGCGGTCGTTGCAGAGGAGGAGACGAAGGAGGGCGCCGCGATCGTTTGAGGCAGACGTGCAGGCCGTGGCAGAATGGGGCGGTCTGAGGAGTCTGGATTCGTGGACCTGGTCATCGACGACAGACGGCAGGCGCCGATCACATTCAGCGATCTCGCGGAAGATCCGTCCCCCAAGGCCCTCCCGTGGCTGGACCGGCCGGGCGTGGACGAGAGCCGCCTGCAGCCCGATCAGTTGAGCTGGCGGCAGCAGGGCATCGTGATCAAGCGCAAGTTCCTGCCCGACCGGCTCACCGACGCCTATATCGAGCGGCGAGCGCAGTTCGGCGATCCCGGTGGCTGGCGCGCGCCGACGCCGTATCTTCACGTGCCGGAGATGCGCGCGCTCGCGCTCTATCCGCCGTTGATGCGATTGATGGCGGATCTGATCGGCGAGCCGATGCTCCTGCATCTGGCGCTGACCGGATGGGTCAGCACCGAGCGGAACTGGCACCAGGACGACTATCTGAACCCCGACTTCGTCAACAGTTGGTATTGCGCCGTATGGATGGCGCTCGGACCGGTGGACCCGGATTGCGGGCCGTTCGAATACGTGCCCGGATCGCACCAATGGCCGCTGCTGCGCGGCGAGAAGGTAAGGCGGTTCCTGAGCGAAGAGGAAAGGGGCCGTCGTGAGGGCCCGCTGGGGACGAACCATTGGCCGAAATACTCTGAACGCTACGTCGTCCCCGCGATCGAGGCGGAGATTGTGTCGCGCGGCGTCGCGCCGGCCCGGTTCCTCGCCGAGAAGGGCGATGTGTTGATCTGGCATGGCCGGCTGATGCATCGCGGATCGAGGGCGAACGTGCCGGGCAAGGAGCGCCGCTCGCTGATTACGCACTATTCCGGCTGCCGCCACCGGCCTGACATGACCGAACAGCGGAAAGACGAGAACGGGATGGCCTACGCGTGGTTCGACCACCCGCTCGCGTAGCACTTGGGCGCAGCACACGGGGAGATTGGTCGCATGTTGTCGGACTACGTCATCGAGCCGCCTGCCGTGGTCAGCGTTCCGGTCGCGGGCGGCGGGTCCTTCCCCGTGCGGCGCGTCTTCTGCGTCGGGCGCAACTACGCGGAACATGCGCGCGAGATGGGCGCGGATCCGGACCGGGAGCTGCCGTTCTTCTTCTGCAAGCCGGCCGACGCGCTGGTCACCGGCGGTGCCGACATGCCGTATCCCAGCAAGACCGCGAGCCTGCATCACGAGATGGAGCTGGTGGCGGCGATCGGCACGGGTGGGGCGGATATCGCTGTCGAGGACGCGCTGAAGCATGTGTGGGGCTATGCGGCGGGTCTGGATATGACGCGGCGTGACCTGCAGAACCAGGCGAAGAAAGAGGGCAAGCCCTGGGACATGGGCAAGGGGTTCGACCACTCGGCGCCGATCGGCGATCTGGTGCCCGCGGCGAAGCTGCCCAACCCGGGGCTGGGAAAGATCGAGCTGCGGGTCAACGGGACGGTGCGGCAGAGCTCGGATCTCTCGAAGCTGATCTGGAGCGTCGCGGAGACGATCTCCTGTCTGTCGGGCTTGGTGCGGCTCGCGCCGGGCGATCTGATCTTCACCGGGACGCCCGAGGGCGTCGCCGCCGTGGTCCGGGGCGACGTGCTGGAGGGCGAGGTGGAGGGTGTCGGGAAAGTCCGGACGAAAATTGTCTGAGCCGGCCGTGACGTAATGCGGAGGCCGGGCAGAGAGGATTTCCTCCGCCGTCCTTGACAGCGCACACCCAACGGCGCTGCCATCCCCCTGATAACGCGGCCAGCCGGGCGCAACCGCGCGGCGCGACATTCGGGGGAAGCGACATGACACAGACACGGCGTACCGTGGTCACCGGCGGACTCGCGGCGGCAGCCGCGCTGATGCTGCCGGCGGGGATCGCGGAGGCGCAGCAGGCCGATATCCCGCGCGACAAGACGCTGACGCTGATCGGCATCAACAGCCGCGACGGGCGCTGGGTCGATTACGAGCTGTGGAACCCGTACGCGATCGGGGCGAACCACCAGAACGGCCCGAACATGATCTACGAGCCTTTGGCCTACTACAGCGCGTTCGCCGACAAGATGTACATGTGGCTCGCCGAGAGCTACGAGTTCACGCCCGACTTCAAGCAGCTGACGATCAAGACGCGGTCCGGCATCAAATGGAGCGACGGCACGCCGTTCAGCGCCGAGGACGTGGCCTACACCTACAACACCCTGCGCGATCTCGGCCCGAAGGCGAAATGGGGCATCGACGTCAACCAGGCTCTCGACGAAGCCACCGTCACCGACCCGAATACGGTGGTGCTGAAGTTCAAGATCCCGTCGCCCCGGTTCTTCTTCTTCAGCACGTATAAATACGATATCGGCGTCTACATCGTGCCCAAGCACATATTCCAGGGACAGGACTGGCCGAGCTTCAAGCATTTCGACATCGCGAAGGGCTGGCCGGTCACCACCGGGCCATGGAAAGTCGTCGAGTCCTCATTGTCGCAGAAGGTGTTCGACCGCCGGGACTCCTGGTGGGCAGCGGACCAGAAGCTCGCGCCGATGCCGGAGATTCTTCGCAACATCTGGCTACCGTTCGTGGCCGAGCAGCAATCGGCACAGGCGCTGATCACCAACCAGGTCGATTTCGGCGGCTCCTTGCAGCCGGCGACGTTCCCGACCGTGATCAAGCAGAATCCGAAGATCACGACGCATGCCGGCCAGAAATCGCCGTGGGGCTATGTCGACTGGTGGCCGCTGTCGCTTTACCTCAACAACGAAGTCAAGCCATACGACGATCGCGACATGCGCTGGGCGATCAGCCACTACATCGACCGCAAGCAGATCATCGACGTCGCCTATCTCGGCGCCGAGACGGTGTCGTCGCTGCCGATGCCGCCCTATCCGCCGCTGATACCCTATTTCGACGCGGTGAAAGACCTGCTCGCGAAGTACAACACGCTCGAATTCGACCCGAAGAAGGGCGACGCGATCCTGGCGTCGAAGGGGTTCAAGAAGAAGGGCGAGGTGTGGGAGGGTGCCGACGGCAAGCCGCTCGCGCTCGACATCATCGGCTTCGGCGGGTCCGGCTCCGCGATGGGGCCGGTGCTCTCGCAGATGCTGCGGCGGCACGGCGTCACCACGAGCATGGCGCTGCCGCCGAATTTCGACGACCGGTTCCAGAAGGGCGACTACACCGGCTCGATCTACGGTCACGGCGGCAGCATCCGCGAGCCCTACGACACGCTGCGTCTTTATCAGGGCAAGAGCATCGCGGTGCCGGGCGCGCATCTCGTCAACTTCAGCCGGTGGCGCAACGCGGACTTCGACAAGATCGTCGACGAGGTCTACGTCACCGATCCGCAGAACGTGTCGAAGCTGAAAGAGCTGTTCCGCGCCGCGATGGAAATCTGGCTGCCGGATCTGCCGGACGTTCAGCTCGTGCAGAACTATCATCGCATCCCCATGAACCAGTTGCGGTGGTCCAACTGGCCGAGCGACGACAACAACTACATCAACGAAGCGTCATGGCACCTGACGTTCAATATCGTGCTGTGGAATGCGAAGGCGGCGGCGTAATAAGCCCGGCGCTGACGGGCAGACCAGGGCGAATAAGCGGTAGGGGAACGGGAATGGTCGAGTCGGGCGGACACGCGGTTCCACGTCGCGATGTCCTGAAAGTCGGCATCACCGCGGGCGCCGCGTTGATGCTGCCCGCGGGCGTCGCGCAGGCGCAGCCCGCGGCGCCGACGCGCGCCGACACGCTCGTGCTTATCAAGAACGGGGGGCGGGACGGGCGCTGGGTCGATTTCGAGCTGTGGAACCCGTACTCGATCGGCGCGAACCACCAGAACGGCCCGAACCTGATCTACGAGCCGCTGGCCTACTACAGCGCCTTCGCCGACAAGATGCATCTCTGGTTGGCCGAGGGCTATCAGTACGCGCCCGATTTCAAGCAGCTCACGATCAAGACCCGCCAGGGGATCAAGTGGAGCGACGGCGCGCCGTTCAGCGCCGAGGACGTAGCCTACACCTTCAACGCACTGCGCGATCTCGGCCCGAAGGTGAAGTGGGGCATCGACATCGCGCAGTCGCTCGACAAAGCGACAGCGACCGACCCGAACACCGTCGTCCTGGACTTCAAGATCCCGTCGCCGCGGTTCTTCTTCTTCGCCAGCTACAAATACGACATCGGCGTCTACATCGTGCCCAAGCACGTCTTCGACGGCCAGGACTGGACCAGCTTCAAGCATTTCGATACCGCGAAGGGATGGCCGGTCACCACCGGCCCGTGGAAGGTGACGGACTCCTCGCTCGAGCAGAAGGTGTTCGACCGTCGCGAGAGCTGGTGGGCAGCGGAGCAGAAGCTCGCGCCGATGCCGCAGATGCTGCGCAGCATCTGGCTGCCGAACACCGGCGAGCAGCAGACCGCCCAGGCGATGGTGCTCGACCAGGCGGACACCGCCTACGACATGCTGCCCGCGACATTCCCGACGATGTTCCGCGGCAATCCGAGAATTACGACGCATACCGGGCAGAAGCCGCCATACGGCTACGTCGATTGGTGGCCGATCTCGCTCTATCTCAACACCGAAACGCCCCCGTACGACGACCCCGACGTGCGTTGGGCGTTGAGCAGCTACATCAATCGCAAGCAGGTCGTCGATGTCGGCTTCCTCGGCGCGTCGCAGGTCTCGGCGCTCCCGATGCCGCCCTATCCTCCGCTGCTGCCATATTTCGACGCGGTGAAGGACCTGCTCGCGAAGCACGACACGCTCGCCTTCGATCCGAAGAAGGGAGACGCGCTGCTCGCCGGCAAGGGGTTCAAGAAGGACGATGGGAAGTGGGTCGGCGCGGACGGCAAGCCGCTGTCCGTCGCGATCATCAGCGCCGGCACGTTCGGCGCGGCGCTCGGGCCGGTGGTTTCGGAGATGCTGCGGCGACAGGG
>DATAPS010000154.1:0-8285 GCA_036265085.1 Acetobacteraceae bacterium
GATCGCCGACGGGCGAAGGAGGGCAGGGCGGGCGAAGCGGCGGGGAAAGTGCGTCGTTGCACATGCGGACTCCGCCAGGCCGTTCCGATTAGGTCATGCCGAGAACGTAGGGCACGTCTCAGACCGGCCGCGTTCCACACCAATCCGCAATGAACGCGGCGATCGCGAGCGTCGTCTGCTTGATGCTCGCGAGGTTCGCGCGCTCGTCGAAGCCGTGCCCCATCTGGCCCATCGGACCGTAGCAGAGCCCGGGAATGCCGTAGTAGAGCCCATACATCCGCGTATCCGCAACGGCGGTACTGAGCTTCGACTCCATTTCCGTGCCGAACACCGCGCGATGCGCGCCGGCCAGCACACGCTCGGCGTCGCTGCCGGGATCGAGCACGTAGGCGTCGGCCTGGAAGCCGTTCCAGATCACCTCCGGCGGATTGTTCGCCATGAACGGATCCTGCTTCGCCGCTTTCGCCACCGTCTCGCTCACCTCGCGCCGTGCTTCCTCGAGCGTGGTGCCGGGCAGGAGGCCGATGCGGCAATCGACCTCGCACCAGGCGGGGGTGGAGCTGCCCCAGTCGCCGCCGCGGATCACGCCGGGGTTGAACTTGACCGGGTCGGGAATGTCTTTGAACCACGCATGCGTTTTCGCGCGTTCGTTGATTTCCGCGGTGAGCGTCTGGATCGCGCGGATCAGCTCGTAGGCGGAGAGAATCGCGTTGGTGCCGCTCTGTGCAACCGCGACATGCACCGGCACGCCGCGCACGCGCAGCCGGAACCACATCACGCCGACATAGGCCCGCGTAAGAATGTTCGCGGTCGGCTCCGGGATCAGCGCGGCGTCGGCGCGGTAGCCGCGCGCTAGGGTGGAGAGCGCGCCGTTGCCGGTGCATTCCTCCTCGGTCACCGTCTGGACATAGACGTCAGCCGCGGGGGTGACACCGGCGCTGCGCAGCGCGTCCATCGCGAACACCATCGCGGACACGCCCTGCTTCATGTCGTGCGCGCCGCGGCCGTTCATCCAGCCGTCGCGGATCACGGGGTCGAACGGCGGATGCGTCCACATGTCGTGCGGGCCTTCAGGGACGACGTCGACATGGCCTTGCAGGATCAGGCTGCGGCCGCGCGTCCGTGTTGCCGGCGCACGCACGCTTGCGACCACCTGGACCGCCTGGGAATAGTCGGTGTCCATTACCGGCGAGTGGCCGGGCAGGTGATCCATGTCGATCTCTTCGAGCGTGTAACGGTCCACGCTCCAGCCGCGCGACGCGAACTCGCGCGCGATCCAGTCCTGGCACGGCCCTTCCTTGCCCCGGCGGCTCGGGAACCGGACGAGCGATTGCAGCCAGGCCACCTGCCGGTCCCAGTTCGCGTCCACGGCCGAACCGAGCTTGGCGAGGAGGTCGGCATCGGGCATGGCGTGGCTCCATTGAATCGCAGTTGTCGCGCGAGTAGACGGAAGCTACGGCGGCGGATCAAGTCGACGATTGATCGCCTCGCCCACTGCGCGGCGCAGCGCGACGATGCCGGTCTCGCGGTGGCGCGTGGGGTGGACGCGGTTGGTCAGCAGCGACCAGGCGAAGCCGCCCGCGAAATCGATCCAGAGGCCGGTGCCGGTGAAGCCGGTATGCCCGATCGTTTCGGCCGATGCGGCGTCGCCGCCCGACCAGCCGTCGTAACGGACCTCCCAGGCGATGCCGCGCGTGGCGCTTTGCCTCGTGCGGATGGTGGCGATCGTATCGCGCGGAAGTGCGGTTCCTGCGAGCAGCCCATGCGCGAAGCCAAGCACGCCGTCGATCGTCCCGAACAGTCCCGCATGACCTGACGCGCCGCCGAGCGCATAGGCGTTCTCGTCGTGCACCTCGCCGCGCATCACGCGGCCGCGCCATGTGCAGCGCTCGGTCGCAGCCGTTGCGCGCGGGTCCGGGCGGAAGGTGAGGCCGGGTGCGAGCGGCTGATCGAGCAGGCGCGCGCCGGTGAGCCGTTCAATGGCGATGCCGAGCAGCATGAAGTTTATGTCGGAATAGACCGGCGGCCCCGCCGTCCACGCCCGCTGGAGGATGAAGGCGCGCAGCGTCGCCGGGTCCTGGCCGTAGGTGTAGAGCGGCTCGACCGCGGGCAGATGCGTCTGATGCGCGAGGCATTGCCGGAACGTCAGGCGGCGCTCGGCGGCATTCGGATCGTATTGTCGCAGGTCGGGGATTGCGGCGACGAGCGGATCGTCGAGCCCGATACGGCCGGCGGCGACGAGGCGCAGGATCGCCGTGGCGGTGAAGATCACCTTCGTGAGCGATGCGAGATCGAACCATGTTTCGCGGGCGAGCGGCTCCGGCTCCGGCTCGACCTGCGCAAGACCGGTGACATGCACGGCGGGCTCGCCGGCCGTGTCGATCACGCCGAGGATCGCGCCGGGGATCGCGCCGGTGGCGATCGCGTGGTCGACCAGCGGGACGGCGCAAGCGAGGCGGCCGGCGGCGATCATGTGACGGCCTCGTCCTGCGTCATGGCGACGAGATCGAGCTGCCGCAGCCGCGGCGCGACCAGGGCGGTGGCGGCGACGACCGCGAGCGTTACGAGTCCACCCGCCCATACGGCAGGGCCGATGCCGAGCAGTGCCGCCGCGAGCCCGCTCTCGAACGCGCCGAGTTCATTCGAGGAGCCGACGAACACCGACCGGACCGCCGCGATCCGCCCGCGCAGCGCTTCGGGCGAAGCGATGCGGACGATCGCACGGCGGATCACCATGCTCATGCCGTCGCATGCCCCGGCAGTGAACAGTGCGAGCAGGGAGAGCGGCAGCGAGCGCGACAGCCCGAACACCACCATGCTGACGCCGAATCCCGCGATCACGCCGAGCAGCGCCTCCCCCGCACGACGCTCCGGGAGAAGGCGCGTCGTCAGCAGCGCCGAGATCAGCGAGCCTGCGCCTGCGGCGGCCCGCAACAGGCCGAGGCCGATTGCGCCGACGCCGAGGATGTCGGTCGCGAAGGCCGGCAGCAGCGCGTTGGCGCCGCCGAAGAACACGGCGAACAGGTCGAGCGCCATCGAGCCCCAGAGCAGCTGGTCGCGGAAGACGTAGCGCACGCCCTCCGCGATCCGACCCCAGGTGGTCTCGGTGTCTGCTGCCCCCGCTCCCGGCGGCAGCGGGATCGGGCCGGTGCCGACGAGCAGTGCCGCGCAAGCGAGGGCGAACAGCACGGCGATGGCGGCGTAGGTTCCGCCCGCGCCAAGCCACGTCCAGGCAAAACCACCCGCAATCGGCCCGAAGACGTCGGCGAGTCGCCCGGTGATCGCGAGCGCTGCCGTGCCGCGGATGAGTTGCGACAACGGCACGACCTGCGCTTCCAGCCCGGTGGCCGCCGGTCCCTCGAAGGCGCGGACGATGCCGGCGAGGAAGGCGATCACGAACAGGGCGAACAGTCGCGTGCCGGGCGGCAGCGCTGCCGCGACGGCGAGCACCGCGGCGAGAGCGGCGAGCAGGGCCGTGGTCAACACGACGATGGTGCGGCGGCTGCGGCGGTCGGCGACGTGGCCGCCATAGAGCACGAGCGTGACGCCGGGAATCGCCTCTACAAGCCCGAGCCAGCCGAGGTCGAGCGGGTCGTGGGTCAGAGCATAGACCTGGAAGCCGAGCAGCACGGTCATCGCCGCGGCGGCGAAGCGCTCGAGGCAGTTCGCGGCCATGAACGCGCGGAACGACCGCAGCCGCAGCAGTCCGATCATCGTGGCGGGGCGTCCGCCGCTAGTCCGGCAGTTTCTCGTGCAGGTCGCGCGCGAGCTCCTCGACCGGGGTCGAGCCCTGCATTTCCGTGATCTCCGGATCGGCGTGCTGCGGGTCGATGCCGAGCCGCTCGCTGACCAACGTGAGCATCTGCAGCGCGGCGGTGATCTCCTTCTCGCTCAGCAGATTGACCTGCAGGTCGAGATGCGCGCGGCGATCGGCGCGGTGACCGAGCCGGTTCTGCTTGCTGAGCACGAAGATGGTCAGCAGCATCGCCTCGGACGCGATCACCAAGTTGAGCAGCGGGAAGGGGAACGGGTCGAACCGCCAGGCCGGCGTGGCAGCGTTCACCGCGATCCAGCACGCTGCCAGCAACAGCTGGAAGGCGAGAAAGAGGGTCGAGCCCGCAACCGCCACCACCCGGTCCGCGATGCGCTCGCCGCGGCTGCGGGTAGCGAGCGCGGCCTCTTCCAGCTGCATGATCGTTTCGATGTTGCCCGCGACGTGTCGCGGCAAACTGTCGTCCCGGTCTCGACCGCTCATGCGAGGTCCAACGTCCTCCGGGAGGGCGGAGTTCGGCGGCGGTCAAGTGCGCGCAATCAGCATCATCGCGGGGAGGGCCAGATGCGCCATCAGCCGCACCGGCAAGACATGAGCTTCCGTATAATGCCCAGCCTCCGCGAGCAGGTTGAGCGTGCCGAGCGTCTGCCCCCTCCAGCGCACCGGCATATTGAGCACGCTCTCGCAGCCGAGCGACCAGATCAGGTCGTAGTCGAAGAACACCTCGCGGATATCCTCGCGCGTGCGGCCGATATAGGGCTCGCCGCCGCCGATCACGCGCTGCATCCAGGCGGAGTCGGTCACGGGCTTGCGGCCGCCGATCGGATATTCCGCCGGTTTGTTGGAATAGAACCGCTCGCTCTGCCGCAGCGCGGGGTGGTGGATCAGGATCGTGAACAGGATGTGGCCGGGAGAGGCCGCCAGTGCGGCATCGACTGCGCGGAAGGTCGCGCCGGGCTGGTCGGTATCGCGATGAGCGGCGACGATCGGGGCGGTGAGGTCGGACATGCGTCAGGGCTCCAGGCTCAGCGTTCGGGCGCGCTCGGGCAGGATGCCCTGCGGCCGGATGTAGAGGACCACGATCAGCGCCACCCCGATCACCGCCTCGCGCAGCGACGCGATCTGCACGGGCCGCAGCTCCGGCAGCACGCCGGCGAGGAAGCGGCTGCCCTCGGTGAGCGCGATCACGACCACGCCGCCGAGCGCGGCGCCGCGCATCGTGCCGGTGCCGCCGGCTGTGAGGGCGAGCACGACGTAGATGGTGATCAGCGCAGTGAAGCCGTCGGGGGCGACGAAGGCGTTATAGTGCGCATACAGCGCGCCCGCGAAGCCGAGCACGGCGGCGCCGACCGCGAAGGCCTGGACCTTGAACGCCAGCACGCGCTTGCCCGCGACGGCGGCGACCATCTCGTCCTCGCGGATCGCGCGCAGCACGCGGCCGAACGGGGAGGCGGAGAGGCGGCCGAGCAGCAGCGCGATGACCGCGACGGAACCCCAGCCGAGTGCCGCGAACACGATGTTGAAACCCTCGGGCGAAAGCACGCCGCGCCAGGGGCCGGGGATGTTGGAGATGCCGTTGGTGCCGCCGGTGAGCCACAGCTCGTTCGAGGCGATCAGCCGGATCACCTCGGCGAAGCCGAGCGTGACGATGGCGAGATAATCGCCTTTCAGCCGCGCTGTGAGCAGCGCCACCGCGATGCCGCACGCGGCGGCGGCGGCGACGGCCGCGATCCAGGCGAGCGGCATGGCGACCTGCAGCTTCACGGTGAGCAGCGCGGAGGTGTAGGCGCCGATCGCGAAGAAGCCGACGAGGCCGAGATTGACCATCCCGGCGAGGCCCCAGATCACGTTCAGGCCGAGCGCCATCAGGGCGTAGAAGGCGGCGAACACCGCCATTGCGAGCAGGTAGTTTTCCATCAGTACGCCCGCTCGCCGAACAGCCCGCGCGGGCGGAACGATAGTGTCACCAGGATCGCGGCGAAACCGACCGCGGTGCGATACGAAGGGTCCAGGACGAGTCCGGAGAGCTCTTCGCCGACGCCAACGACGAACGCCCCTGCGACCGCGCCGGGGATGCTGCCGAGGCCGCCGACCACAGCGGCGGCGAAGACCGAGAGCATGACGCGGAAGCCGGTGAGCGGATCGACCGAGGTGTCCATGCCGATCAGCATCCCTCCGAATCCCGCGAGCCCCATGCCGACGAAGGTCGCGAGCCGGGCGACCGTGATTGCGTCGATGCCCTTCAGTGCCGCGAGCGTCGGATTGTCGGCGACGGCGCGCATCATCTTGCCGGTGCGGGTGAAGGCGAGGAACAGGAACAGGATCGTCATGACAACGAGCGCCGCGGCGGCGTTGCGCACCTCCTGCGGGCCGACATGCAGGCCCAAGAACCGCCAATCGCGGAACACTGGCAGATCGTAGCCGCGCGGGTCGTTGCCGAAGGCGAAGCGGACGACGTTCTCGAGCACGATGGTCAGCGCGACAGAGGCGATCGCGGCGGTCAGCGCGCCGGCGGGGCGGAGGCGGCGCAACACGAGCTCGTCGGTCAGCACGCCCACGCAGCCGGCGACGACGAAGGCCGCCGCGAGCGAAGCGGGCGCGGGCCAGCCCAGCCAGACATTCGTGACGATTCCGGCATAGGCGCCGATGGTGGCGTGCGAGGCGACCGCGAAATTGGCGAAACGCAGGACGGCATAGATCGCCGTGAAGCCGATCGCGGGGACCGTCAGCAGAGCGCCGGCAAGCAATCCGTTGATGAGAAGCTGAAGAAGCTCGTCAGCCAAGCCGCGCGCCGTCTCGCCGATCGACGTGCCACGCGTTCAAGAGATGGTCAGCAGCTTGAACTTGCCCTTCTCGGCGGCCTCGAAACGGAACTTGCAGCCCTCGATGTCGCCGATGGGGGTGAACTTGCAGGGACCCGATGCGCCCTCGTAATCGATCGCCTTGCCCGCCGCCAGTGCTTTCAGTCCGTCAACGGCGGAAGTCACGAGAACGCCGGACGGATCGCCGACGGCGCGGACATTGTCGTGAATCGCCGGACCAGTCGCCGAGCCAGCCTTGGCAATCGCGAGAGCGATTAGCGACATATGGTCGTAGGTCTGGGCCGAATAGGGATCAGGCTCGGCGCCGAGGATCTGCTGCACGCGGGCATAGGCGGGCGAGCCGACATTCGGCGAGGGCGAGAACGCGATCAGCCCCTCCGTGACCTCCGCCGGCACGCTGTCCAGCAGCTTCTGCCCGGCGGCGTAGCCGAAAGTGTACTTCTTGCCGTCGTAGCCCGCGCGGTAGAGCTCGCGCAGGATGATCGTCACATCCGGCAGATAGCCGTTGAGGAACAGCGCGTCGGGCTTGGCCTTCAACGCCTGGTCGATCTCGCTGCGGAATGTCGTCTTCTGCGCGTCGTAGATGACGTCGCCGACCGCCGACGACCCGCCCGCCTTCAGGATCTCGGAGAGCCGGTTGTAGCTGTCGATGGCGAACGGCGTCTGCGCGGAGAGGGCGAACACGCGCTTGGCGCCGTCGGCAGCGATGTATTGGCCGATGCGTCCGCCTTGCAGGTAGGTGTTGGGCTGGGTGCGGATGATGTAGCCCTTGTGCGGAAGCTTGGTGATGCTGTCGGCGCCCGAGACGGTGAACAGCATCCGCTCGTTCTCCCAGGCGAGCGGGGCGACCGCCGTCGTCACCGCCGAGGCCCAGGTGCCGGAGATGGCAGCGACGCGATCGACGTCGATCAGCTTGCGGGCCGCGCGGACCGCGGCGTCGGGGTTGGTCTCGGTGTCTTCGGAGCTGAGCTCGATCTTGCGCCCGCCGATGCCGCCGGCTCCGTTCACGTCGTCGACAACGGTGCGGATCGTTTTCACCATTCCGGGTCCGTAGGCGCCCCCGGCGCCGGTCTGCGGCGTCAGCGCGCCGACGCGGATCGGTCCGGTGTCCTGGGCGCGGGCGATGCGGACCAGCGAGCCGGCCATTGCGGGGGCGGCGAGCGCGCCGAGCAGCGCGGTGCGGCGGGTGAGGAACATGCGGGGCTCCGGACGGTCCGGCGGATGATAGCGGGAAGCGGCGGTGCCGCTAGTGCCATCGGCGGCCGACACTCGGTGGTTGCTAATTCGGAATGAATTGGGCGTGAAGAGGCGAAGGGCGCTCAGGTCCGATTTTTTGAACCGACCACGGGGACGGAGATGCTCTCGGACAGCTTCATCATGAGTTGTCCGCCGCGCGTGCGGAAGGTCGGCAGCGGATACGCCGCGCGGTCCCGGGCGGGTTCGGCGCGGCGCGGCCGCGGCTTGCGCACGCGCGGCGGCAGCGGCGGCAGCAGCTCGGGCGACGGTTGGGCGGCCAGCATCCGGCACAGCGGCCGCAGCATCCGATGGAGCTGCGGCGCCGCCTTCAACAGCGCCTGCATCTCCGGCTCGCCCAGCAATTGCACCAGGTTGAGCCCGAACCCCACCGCATCCCCCGGCACCAGCGCCACCAGCCAGCCGAACCGACGCGGCAGCCGCTCATACGGCCTGCG
>DATAPS010000155.1:0-14607 GCA_036265085.1 Acetobacteraceae bacterium
CCAAGGCGGCGATGCGCGGGTCTGCGCCGGCAATCTCGGCGGCGGCCATCACGCCGCGCGGCGTCTCGATCAGGGGGATGAGGCCGATATCCGCGGCACCGATCCGCACGATATCCGCGGCGCTCGTGACCTTCGGCAGCATGATCGCGGCGACGGATGGGCGAGCGGCGGCGGCGATGTCGGCGGCGAGCAGCTCCGGCTCCGCGTTGACGCGTATGACGACCGGCAGGCCCTGCGCTGCGAGCGCATCAGCGTGATCGGCGAGCGCGCGGCGGGCGCTCTCTTTGGCGGCGGGGGCGATCGCGTCCTCGAGGTCGAGGATGATCGCGTCGGCACCGCGGCGTGCGGCGGCCGCGACGAAGCGCGCGCTGTCGGCGGGCATGAAGAGGAGCGAGCGCCACGACGCGACGGCCGCGCGCACCGCGTCGCGGTCGGTCAGTCCGCCCAGACCTGGTTCACCGCCTGACCGATCGAGTCGAAGGCGGCGCCGTAGACGTGGATGGAGATCGCGTCCTCGGTGCCGAGATTGGCGAGGCGATGGATCGCGCGGGGATCGGCTGGCGCGTGGTTCACGTCGCCGGGGCGGCGCTGAACGCAGGAGAACGGGATGGGGCGGCCGTTCTCCACGGTGAAGAGGGTTTCGGCGAGCACACCCCGGTGTATCCCGAACGCGCACCACGTGCGATGGCCATGCACGGGCGACATCTGCCCGGGACGCCAGACGATGGCGAGGATGGCGTAGTCGGGTGCCGCGAACAGAAGGTGGCGCGCGTAGTGGTCGCGGCCGGCGGGGCAGGGCAGGCCCGTCAGCAGTTCCGGCTCGCCGACATGCTGCGCGAGCGCGACGGCAGTGGCGGCATCCCGCGCCTCGCGCGGCACGCGCATGGCCGCGGCAATGTCCGCGAGCATGGCCTGCCTCCGGCCGGAGCCCTGGCCTCCAGGCGCGGAATGGACGGCCTGTAGAGAATTCGTCTGCATGGTATCAAACACGGAGAACGATCACCTCTCCATTCACACGGAAAGAGCATATTGTCCTCTTTTGCCGCGAATTGCAACATCATTCAGCAGGCTGGCCTTCGCGCGTCCGGCGGCGGTGGACGAAACGGTCGATCCGCCCCGAGATGACCTCGAACAGGGTGAACAGCGCGGGGACGAAGATCACGCCCACGATGCTGGCGAGCACCATGCCCCCGAACACGGTGGTGCCGATCGACTGGCGGCCGCCGGCACCGGCGCCTGTCGCGATCACCAGCGGGATGACGCCGACGATGAAAGCCAGCGCCGTCATCATCACCGGGCGATAGCGGGTGCGGGCACCCTCCTCCGCGGCCTGCTGCGGCGAGATTCGTTCCGCTTCCAGCCGATCTTTCGCGAATTCGACGATGAGGATTGCGTTCTTCGCGGAGAGGCCGATCAGCAGGACGAGGCCGATCTGGCCGTACACGTCGAGCGCCATATGCCGGAGGATCAGGGCGGCGAGGCCACCGAGCAGGGCGAAGCCGACGGGAAGCATCACCGAGAGCGGCAAGGTCCAGCTCTCGTACAGCGCCACCATGAAGAGGTAGGCGAACACCACCGCGAACAGGAACGCCTCGCCTTCCTGACCGGCCGATTGCAGCTCCTGATAGGACATGCCCGTCCAATCGTAGCCGTAGCCCCCCGGGAGCTGCCGGCGCGCGACGTCCGCCATGGCCGCGATCGCCTCGCCGGAGCTCTTGCCCGGCGCGTCGGCGCCGTTGACGAGGATGGCAGGATAGAGGTTGTAGAGGTTGATCGCGGTCGGTCCCTGGATCGTCGTCGTCGTCACCAGTCCGCTGAGCGGGACCATCGCGCCGTTGCTGCTGCGGACGTAGAGGCTCGTGATGTCGCTCACCTTCTGCCGGAATTGCGGCTGATCCTGCACGATTACCTGGAAGGTGAAGTTCTGGTAGTTGAACAAATTGACGAACTGGCCGCCGAGACTGGCCTGCAGCGTCTGATAGATCGCGCCGGGGGTGACGCCGAGCAGCGCCGCCTTGGTGACATCCACCTTCAGCAGGATCTGCGGTACCTGGTCGGAGAACGTCGTGAAGACGTTGCTGAGATTGGGGTTCTGGTTGGCGGCGAAGATGAGGCCGCGCGCGACCTGTCCGAGTTGCTGGAAGGATTGGCCGTTGCGCGCCTCCAGTACGAAATTGATGCCGCCCGTGGTGCTCAGGCCCTGGATCGCCGGGGCATTGAAGCTCGCGATGTTGGCCGACGGGATCGCGTTGAAGGTTTGCTGCACGCGCGCGATGACATTGCTCACCTGCTCGGCGGGGCCGCGCTCGGCCCAGGGCTTCATGATGGTGATGACCGACCCGGCGGTCGGGTCCTGTGCGCCCGAGACGAGGCTGAAGCCGGAGAGTTCGATCGCGTGGTCGACGCCGGGCGTCTGGTCGAGGATCTTGCCGACATTCTCGACGACCGCCTGCGTGCGCTCGAGCGAGGCGCCGTTCGGCAACTGCACGTTGACGAAGAAATAGCCCTGGTCCTCCTCCGGCAGGAACCCGGTCGGCGTGAGGCCGAGCGCGAAATACGACAGCACGAGGGCGGCGATGACGCCGCCGAGGCCGAGCGCGAGCCGGCGCGCGAAGAAGCGGACGGTCGCGCCGTACACGTTTCGCACGCGGTCGAAGCCGCCGTTGAACCAGCGGAAAACGAAGAAACGTGCGCGTTGCGGCGGGCGCAGCAGAACGGCGCAGAGCGCCGGGCTGAGCGACAGCGCGTTCACCGCCGAGATCAGCACGGAGACCGAGATCGTCACCGCGAACTGGCGATAGAGCGCACCGGTCACGCCGGCGATGAAGCCCACGGGCGCGAACACGGCGACCAGGACGAGCGTGGTCGCCACGACAGGCGCCGCGATCTCCCGCATCGCCTGCTCGGTCGCCTGCGCGGGCGACATCTGCGGGTTCTCTTCGAGCGTGCGCGTGACGTTCTCGACGACGACGATCGCGTCGTCGACCACCAGAGTGATGGCGAGCACGATCGCGAACAGGTCGATCGTGTTGGCGGAATAGCCGAGCACGTAGAGGATCGCGAACACGCCGATCAGCGACACCGGGATCGCGATCGTCGGGATCAGAGTCGCGCGCCAGTCCTGCAGGAAGATGAAGACGACGCCGACGACGAGCACGAGCGTGATCGCGAGCGTGCGGAGGATTTCCGCGATGTTGGCACTGACGAAGTTGGTTGCATTGTAGACGATCGCGTATTTCAGACCGGGCGGGAACTGCTTCGCCGCCGCCGCCATCTGCGCCTCGATCGCGCGGGCGACCGAGAGCGCATTGGCGTTCGGCGACTGATAGATCGCCAGCGTCGCGGAGGGCGTGCCGTCGAGCGCGGAGGTCGAGGTGTATTGCTGCGCGGCGAGCTCGACGTTGGCGATGTCGCGGATACGGACGATGCCGCCGTTCGGGTTGGTTCGGACGATGATGGCGCCGAACTGCTGCGGATCGCTCAGCCTCCCGGGCGCGAGAACGGTGAGCTGCTGCGCTTGGTTGCCGGTGGTCGGCGGACCACCGATCTGGCCCGCCGCCGCCTGGATGTTCTGGTTGGCGATGGCGGTGGTGACGTCGCTCGCGGCGATGCCAAGCGCGGTCATGCGGTTCGGATCCATCCAGATCCGCATGGCGTATTGCCGCTGCCCGAAGATCTGCGTGTTGCCGACGCCGGGGACGCGCGAGATCTCCTGCTGGAGATGGATGTAGGCGTAGTTCGAGATGAAGACCTGGTCGTATTGGTTGTTCGTCGAGTAGAGATTCACCGCGAGCACGAAATTGCTCGAGGCCGCGCGGATGGTGAGTCCCTCCTGCGTCACCTCTGCCGGCAGTTGCGCCTGCGCGAGCTGGACACGGTTCTGGACGTTCACCTGGTCGATGTTCGGATCGGTGCCGATCGCGAAGGTGACGGTGAGCTGGTAGGTGCCGGAGCTCGATTCCGTGCTCTGCATGTAGAGCATGTCCGGAGCCCCGTTTACCTGCTGCTCGATCGGCTGCGCGATCGTGTTGGCGACGGTCTGCGCGTCGGCGCCGGGATAGTTCGCGGAGACCGTCACCTGCGGCGGCGTGATGTTCGGATATTGCGAAACCGGGATCGCCGAGAGCGCGAGCAGGCCGATGATGACGGTCGCGACCGCGATGACGATCGCGAACTTCGGGCGGCGAATGAAAAAGGCGGAGAACAAGCCGCTCAGCCCGCCGCGCCGGTCGCGGTCTGCGCTGGTGCGGGTTGCGGGTTCACTTTCTCGCCGGGCCGCACCTTCTGCACGCCTTCCACGACGACGCGCTCGCCACCGTTGAGGCCCTTGGTGACGATGTAGTCCTGCGCGATCTGATTGCCGAGCTGTACCGGCTGCTGCGCGATCGTGTTGTCCGGCGTGACGGTCAGCACGTAGCTGCCGGACTGGTCGGTCTGCACCGCGGCGACCGGCACGAGCGGGCGTTCCTCGGGCTTGGCGCTGCGGACCTGGACGGTGATGTAGGAGCCGGGGATGAGCAGCCGGTCGGGGTTCGGGAAGTCGGCATAGACCGCGACGGTGCCGGTCTTTGGGTCGACCGCGTTGTCGAGGAAGGCGATCTTGCCTTGCTGGTTGTATTTGGCGCCGTTCGCCAGAAGCAGACTCAGAGTGACGGACTTCGCGAGCTGCGCGGCGGAGCTGCCGGTCTGCTGCTCCGTTTGCACGACCGTCTTGTCGCTCACGGAGAAGACGACGCGGATCGGGTCGACCTGATTGACCGTTGTGAGCGGTGGCGTGGTCGGGGTGACGAGATTTCCGGGCGTGAGGGAGAACGCGCCGATGCGGCCTTCGATCGGCGACTTGATCGTGCAGTAGCTGAGGTTGAGCGCGGCCTGGGCGAGATTGGCCTGCGCGCTCAGCACCGCAGCCTGGGCCTGGTCGCGGGTTGCGATCGCCTGGTCGAGATTGGCCTGGGATTCGACGCTTTGTTGGGTGAGCCGGGCGATGCGCTCGTAGCTGATCTGGGCGTTGTGGAGCGCCGCCTGCCCTGAGTCGAGCTGCGCCTGCGCCGCGGTCAGGGCGGCCTGGAACTGCGAGGTCTGGAGCTCGAACAGCACCTGGCCCGCCTTCACGTCGCTGCCTTGCGGCACCGGCTCCGAATCGATGAAGGCGGTCACACGCGCCACGATCTGGACCGACTGGATCGCCTGGACGTTGCCGATGAAGGTGTAGGCGGGCGCGACGTCCTGGCGCTGCACCGTGGCGACCGTGACCGCGGGAGGCGGGGCGTTCTGGGCGAGAACCGGGGCGGCCCCCACGCAGAGCGCGAGCGCGGTCGCCAGGGATCGACGAAACAGCTGGGTGGGGTCCATCGCCTCGGTCCGCTAGCGGCGGTGCTGAGAGCACCGCCGTTCATATGCGGCCTTACAGCGATGGTTGCCAGGACTCCACGCGGGCGTGGCGACTTATGCCGCCTTCTTCGCCCCCTGCAGCGCCTTCCAGACGCTCTCCGGGGTCGCCGGCATGTCGATGTGGCTGACGCCGACGGGGGTGAGCGCGTCGACGATGGCGTTGATCACGGCCGGCGGGCTGCCGACCGCGCCCGCCTCGCCCGCGCCCTTCACGCCGAGCGGGTTGGTGCCGCACGGCACCTCGATCAGCTCGACCTCGATGTTCGGCAGGTCGTCCGCGCGCGGCATCGTGTAGTCCATGAAGCTGCCGGAGAGCAGCTGGCCGGAGCTCTTGTCGTATGCGGTGCGCTCGAGGATCGCCTGGCCGAGCCCTTGCGCGACGCCGCCGTGCACCTGCCCGCGCACGACCATCGGGTTGACGGCCTTGCCCACGTCGTCGGTGACGCTGTAGCGCAGGACGAAGACGTGTCCCGTATCGGGATCGATCTCGACCTCGGCGATGTGGCAGCCGTTCGGGAAGGTGCCCGCCTTGATCTCGGCGACTTCCGCGGCATCGAGCGTGGTCACGTCCTCGCCCTTCGCCTGCCGCGTGCGCTGCTGCAGCGCGAGCGCGACGATGTCCATGCCGCGGTCGGTGCCGATGATCGAGAAGCGGCCGCTCTCGAACACGATGTCGGCGGGCGCGGCTTCGAGCGCTTCGGAGGCGGCCTTCTTGCCCTTCTCGATGACGGTCGCGGCGGTCGCGAGGATCGCCTGGCCCTCAGAGTAGAGGCTGCGCGCGCCGCCGGTGCCGCCGCCGGTCGGGATGGTATCGGTGTCGCCCTGCTTGACGCGCACCTTGTCCCCATCGACGCCGAGCTGGTCGACGGTAAGCTGCACGTAGGCGGTCTCGTGGCCCTGGCCCGTCGACTGCGTGCCGACATAGACGTCGACGAACCCGTCGTCGGCGAAGCGGATCTCCGCGCGCTCGGTCGGCGCGCCGCCGGTCGCTTCGAGGTAGTACGACATGCCGATGCCGCGTCGCTTGCCCCGTCGCGCCGCTTCCGCACGCCGCGATTCGAATCCGGCCCAGTCCATGGTCTTCAGCGCGGCATCGAGCACTCTGCGGAAATCGCCGCTGTCGTAGGTCTTGCCGACCGGCGTGCTGTGCGGCATCGCGTCGGGCGTCACCATGTTCATGCGGCGCAGCTCGACGCGGTCCACCTTGAGCTCGCGGGCCGCGGCGTCGATCAGGCGCTCGACGAGGTAGTTGCTCTCCGGCCGTCCTGCGCCGCGATAGGCGTCAACCGGCACGGTGTTGGTGAACACGCCGATGACGTTCGCGTAGACCGCCTTGAAGCCGTAGACGCTGGCGAGCACGCCGGTGCCCGCCGCGGTCGGGATGAACGGGCCGAAGGTCGAGAGATACGCACCCATGTTGGCGACGTTGCGGGTGCGCAGCGCGAGGAACTTGTTGTTCGCGTCGACCGCGATTTCGCCGAGCGTGATGTTGTCGCGGCCGTGTGTGTCGGAGAGGAACGCCTCGCTGCGCTCGGAAACCCACTTCACCGGTTTGCCGAGCTTGCGCGCCGCGTAGCAGGTCAGCGCGTGCTCCGCATACGGGAAGATCTTCATCCCGAAGCCGCCGCCAACATCCGGCGTGATGATGCGGAAACGGTCGGCGGGGCAGCCGAACACCGCCTCCGCGAGCATGTCCTTGATGAGCCAGCCGCCCTGCGTGTTGGTGCGCAGCGTCCAGCGCTCGGTGCCGGCGTCGTATTCCGCGACGGCTGCGCGCGCCTCCATCGAGGCCACGACGACCCGGTTGTTGACGACGGTCAGGCGCGTGACCTTGGCGGCCTGCTTGAACAGCGCCTCGGTCTCCTCCTTTTGCCCGATCTCCCAATCGAACACCTGGTTGTTCTTCGCCTCGGGCCACACCTGCGCCTGGCCCGGATCCATCGCCGTGGCGAGGTCGGTGACGGATGGGAGAATGTCGTATTCGACTGCGACCGCCTCGGCGCCGTCACGCGCGAGCGCCTGGGTCCCCGCGACGACGAAGGCGACGGGATCGCCGACATGGCGGACCTGGCCGCTCGCGAGGATCGGGTGGACGACGATGACCTGATCGGTGCCGTCACGATTTTTCAGAGTCGCGGCACAGGGCAGGCCGCCGATGTTGTCGGCCTTCATGTCGTCGGCAGTGTAGACGGCGACGACGCCGGGGAGCGCGTTGGCTGCCGAGGTGTCGATGCTGACGATCTTCGCGGCCGCGTGCGGGCTGCGCAGGAGGACGCCGTGCAGGGTGCCGGGGAGGGTGATGTCGTCGGTGTAGCTGCCGTTGCCCTTGAGCAACCGGGGATCTTCCACCCGGCGGACCGGTTGGGCGAGGCCGAATTTTGGTGTCATGGGGCGTCTCTCCGGAAGGGCTGCCGTGGGTTGCGCGTAACATGTATCGGTGGCGACGGGGAGGGGAAGGGGTGGGACGCTACTCCGCCGCCGAGGTCAGCTCCCGCTCACGATCATGTTGGTGCTTGCGTTTGCGCGGGCGCGGCCCCGCGAGTTCCGTCATCCTCTGGAACGTCACGTAGAGCATCGGGACGACGAAGATGCCGATCAGGCTGGCGGCCAGCATGCCGGCGAAGACCGCCGTCCCGACGGCGCGCCGGCTCAGCATCGCCGCACCTTGCGCGAACACGAGCGGCACCAGCCCGAGGATGAAGGCGATCGAGGTCATCATCACCGCGCGGAACCGCATCTTCGCGCCAAGCGCCGCCGCCTGTCCGGCCGGGACGCCCCGCTCGCGCTGCTCCTTCGCGAACGCCACGATCAGAATGCCGTTCTTCGCGGCGAGCGCGATCAGCACCACCATGCCGATCTGCGCATAGAGATCGAGCGGGAGCCCGAAGAACATCAGCCCGAGATACGAGCCGAGCACGCCGACGGAGACGGAGAGCAGGACCGAGATCGGGATCACCCAGCTCTCGTAGAGAGCGACGAGGAATAGGTAGGCGAACAGCAACGCGAGCCCGAGGATGATTCCGGTCTGCCCCGTCGCCTCGACCTCCTGGTAGGCGGTTCCGGTCCATTCGAACGAATAGCCCGGCGGCAGCGTGCGGGCGGATAGCTGCGTCATCGCGGTGAGCGCGTCGCCGGAGGAAACGCCCGGTGCCGGGCCGCCGTTGATCGTGACGGAGCGGTAGTTGTTGTAGCGGCTGATCGTCTGCGGCCCGAGCACGATCCGCGCGGTCGCAAGCGCCTGCAGCGGCACCATCGTGCCGGTTTTGTTGCGGACGAAGATCTTCCAGATGTCCGGGACGTCGGTGCGATTGGTCGCCTCGCCCTGGATGTTCACCTGCCAGGTGCGACCGTACAGATTGAAGTCGTTGACGTAAAAACCGCCGAGCGTCGACTGCAGAGTGATGAAGATGTCGGCGATGTTGACGCCGAGCGACTGTGCCTTGTCGCGGTCAATGTCGAGGAACAGGGTCGGTGTCGTCGGGGTGAAGGTGGAGAACACGCGGGTCAGGCGCTTGTCCTGGTTCGCCGCGGCGATAAGGCCCTGCATCGCGGAGGCCATTTCCGTCGGATCGCGGCCCTCGAGGTTCTGCAGCTGATACTCGAAGCCGCCCGAGGTTGAGAGCCCGATGATCGGCGGCAGGTTGAACGGGATCACCACCGCCGAACGGATCTGCTGCGCCGCGCCGAACACACGCCCGATCACCGCTTTGACGTTGTCGCCCGGCGCGGTGCGCTGATCGAACGGCTTGAGGCGCGCGACGAGGAAGGCCGCGTTGCTCTGCGCCCCGCTGTCAAGAATTGAGAACCCGACGATCGAAAGCACATTCTGAACTTGCGGGGTCTTCTTGAGGATGTCCTCGACCTTCTCAACGACCTCGCGCGTACGTGTGACGGAGGCGCCGTCCGGGAGCTGCACGGCCACGAAGAACGCGCCCTGGTCCTCCTCCGGCAGGAATCCGCCCGGCACGCGGAGCGACGTCAGGTAGATGCCGCCGCCGCACACCGCGACCAGCACGAGCGAGACCGCGGCGACTCGCAGCAGCCGTCGCACCACGGCGGCGTAGCCGTCGCGCGCGTAGTCGATGCCGCGCAGCACCCGCCCCAGTATGCCGCGGCGGACGCCGGTGTGGCGGAGGAACACGCCGCACAGCGCAGGCGACAGCGTCAGTGCGTTGGTCGCGGAGATGAGCATGGCGACGCTGATCGTCACGGCGAATTGTCTGAAGAGCTGTCCGGAGATGCCGGGGATGAACCCGATTGGGACGAACACCGACAGCAGCACCAACGTGATCGCGATGATCGGTCCGGTGATCTGGGTCATCGCAAGCTTGGTCGCCTGTTTCGGCGACAGCTCCGGATGCTCCTCGAGCACGCGTTCGACGTTTTCCACGACGACGATCGCGTCGTCGACGACGATGCCGATCGCCAGCACCATCGCGAGCAGCGAGACGGTGTTGGCGGAGTAGCCGAATGCCAGCAGCAGCGCGAACGCGCCGATCAGACTCACCGGCACCGCGATGATCGGTATCAGCGTCGCGCGCCAACTGCCGAGGACCAGGAACACGACGACGACGACGAGGATGAACGCCTCGCCGAGCGTGCGGGCGACCTCGCGGATCGTGTCCGAGACGAAGGTCGAGCTGTCGTAGAAAACGATCGACTTCATGCCCTCGGGGAAACGTGCGCCGAGCGTCGCGAGCGTCTGATTGACCCGCGCCGAGGTGGCAACCGCGTTCGCGCCGGGTGCGAGATACAGGCCGATCGTCACGGCCGGATCGCCGTTCAGCCGGCTCTCGGTGTCTTGCGAGGCGGCGCCGAGCTCGATGCGCGCCACGTCCCTCACGCGCAGGCGCGAGCCGTCGGGGTTGGCGCGCAGGACGATGTCGCCGAACTGCTCCGGCGTGACGAGCCGGCCCTGCGTTTGCAGGTTGATCTGGAACTCGGTCGCGTCCGAGGTCGGCCGCGCGCCGATGCGGCCGATCGCCGCCTGCTGGTTCTGCGCCTGGATCGCGGAGATGATGTCGCTCGGTGCGATGTTCAGCCCGATCAGCCGGTCGATGTCGAACCAGATGCGCATCGAATAGTCGAGCGCGCCAAACACGAACGCCTGACCTACGCCCGGCACGCGCGACAGCGCGTCGAGCACGTTGATCGTCACGTAGTTGCTGATGAACAGCGGGTCCTGCCGGCCACCCTGGCTGTAGAACTGCATGAACTCGAGGATCGCCGAGCTGCGCTTCTGCGTCGTGACGCCCTGGAGCTGCACGATCGCGGGCAGCTTCGCCAGCGCCGCCTGCACGCGGTTGTTGACGTTGACCGTGTCGATGTCCGGGTCCGTCCCCAGCGCGAAGCTGACGGTCAGGCCGTAGCTGCCATCGTTGGCGCTGTTGGACTTCATGTACAGCATCTTGTCGACGCCGTTGACCTGCGCCTCCAGCGGCTGCGCCACGGTCGCTTCGACGACCGCAGCCGATGCGCCGGGATAACGCGCCGTCACCTGCACCTGCGGCGGCACAATGTCGGGGAATTGCGCGACCGGGATGCGCGTCATCGCGATCAACCCGGCGATGGTGGTCAGGATGGCGATGACGATCGCCAGCCTTGGTCGATCGACGAAAACCCCGGAGAGCATAGTGCTACTTCGCTCCGGGTGCGTTCGGCTGGGCCGATGCGGTCGTGACCGGCCCGCTGGCCGGGGCCGGGTTCACCACGATCCCCGGCCGAACGCGCTGGACACCCTCCACCACGACCGTTTCCCCGTCTTGCAAGCCGCTGGTCACGACAGCGAGCCGCGGCGTGGACTGCCCGAGCTGGATCCGCCGCTGAACGACGTGGTTCGAGGCGTCGACCACCCAGACGTAGCTGCCTTGCTGATCCGACAGCACGGCCGTCCGCGGGATCGAGAGCGCCATCACCGGTTGCGCACCCTCGACCGAAACGGTGACGAACTCGCCGTCCACCAGATCTCGGTTCCCCGGCTGGTTCGGCTGGTCGCCGGGCCGGATTGGGTTTGCGATGGTCGCTCGCAAGGTCACCGTGTCCGTGTTTTGGGCGACGCTCGGATCGAGATAATCGAGCTTGCCCGGACGCGGATACATCGTCCCGTCGGGCAGCTTGAGGCGGATCACCACCCCGCTGAAGCCGCCCTGCATCGCATAGCGATTGCGAATATCCAGGGCCGCACGGAGCGCGATCGGGAACGACACGTACATGGGGTCTTGGCTGACGATCGACGTCAGCGGGCCGGAGCTCGGGGACACGACGTTTCCGACGGTGAATGTCGTCCGCCCGATCTTGCCAGCGATCGGGGCGCGAATCTCCGTGTAGTCGAGGTTGATCTGCGATGTCTTGAGCTGTGCCTGGGCGGCGAGAAGCTGGGCCGCGACGCTGGCCTGGTTCGCCACGTCGTCATCGACGACCGAGCGCTGCCCTGCCGGTGTGTTGAGCAGGCTCTGTGCCCGGTTCAGCGTGATCGTGGCATTGCGGAGCAGGGCTTGCTGCTGCGCGACGGCCGCCTGTTTCGCATCGAGGTCGGCCTGGAAGGGCGGGCGCTCGAGCCGGTAAAGCAGATCGCCTTTCCCGACCTCGGCGCCCTCTGTGAATGCGCGCTCCTCGATGAAGGCGGTCACGCGTGCGACGATGTCGACATGGTCGGTTGCCTGGATACGCCCGACATACTCCGTCGCTTCGGTGACGGCGCGCTTCTCCACCTTTGCCACTCCGACGGCCGGCGGTCCGGCGCCGGGTGGCGCCTGCGCGAAGGCGGGGTCCGCCGCAAGTGCTGCCACGCACAACAGGGCGGTAGCCCGGATCAGGAAAGGCAGGCGCAACGGCATCGAGAACCTCGGCTCGGGGTGCGGGCGGCAAGAAGGACGCCCGCGTGTCAGCGCGAGCATATGGGGCGCGCGGACGGCGTTTACCGGAACGCAGCAGGAGCCGCCACGTCGACCCGGGCATGTGACCGGCCCGCCCTTGCCACCCGGACGCCGCCGTTTCACGCTTGCCGGATGATCGAATGTCGCCGCACACTATGAGCCCGCAGCTGCTTGCCGGAGTGCGGGTCGTTGAATTCGTCCACATGGTGATGGGGCCGGCCTGCGGGCTCGTGCTCGCGGATCTCGGCGCCGACGTGATCAAGGTCGAGCCGCTGCCGGACGGCGACAATACCCGCCGCCTCGGCGGATCGGGCGCCGGGTTCTTCGCCATCATGAACCGCAACAAGCGGAGCCTCGCCGTCGACCTCAAGAAGCCGAGCGGGATGGAGGTCGTGCAGCGCCTGCTCGCGACGGCCGACGTGCTGGTGGAGAATTTCCGGCCGGGCGCGATGGACAAGCTCGGGCTCGGCTGGGAAGCGCTGCACGCGCGGAACCCGCGGCTGATCTACTGCTCCTGCAAAGGCTTCCTGCCCGGCCCGTACGAGCACCGCCCGGCGCTCGACGAGGTCGTTCAGATGATGGGCGGCCTAGCCTACATGACCGGCCTCCCGGGCAAGCCGATGCGCGCGGGATCGTCCGTGAACGACATCATGGGCGGGATGTTCGGCGCGATCGGCATTCTTGCGGCCCTGCACGAGCGTCAGGCGACCGGGCGGGGGCGGCATATCCAGGCCGGCCTCTACGAGAACAACGCGGTGCTGATGGCGCAGCACATGGCGCAGTACGCGGTCACCGGCCGGGAAGCCCCGCCGATGAGCGAGCGCATGGTCGCCTGGCCTGTCTACGACATCTTCGATACTGCCGACGGGCAGCTGTTCGTCGGCGTCGTCACGGAGACGCAGTGGCGCGTATTCTGCGAAGCGTTCGACGTAGCCGAACTGGCCGAGGATCCGACGCTCGCGACGCAGCGCGATCGGCTGGAGGCGCGGCCCCGGATTCTCCCGATCATTGCTCGTGCGTTCCGCACGCATACGCGCGCCGAGCTGATGGAGAAATGCGAGCGGCTCGGGCTGCCGTTCGCGCCGATCACGCGCCCGATCGAATTGTTCGACGATCCGCATCTCAATGCGAACGGCGGTCTCGTACCGATCACGCTGCCGGACGGGCGCGCAACGAAGGTGCCAAACCTGCCGATCGCGGTCGACGGCGCGCGGATGGAGCGGCGGCGCGATCTGCCGCAGCCCGGGCAGCACGATGACGAGATCGCGCGCGCGCTCGGCTTCAGCGATGCGGAAGTCGCGACGCTGCGTCGCGACGGCGCGATCAAGTGATGGAGTGCAACGTGTGGATCACCGCATCGAAATAAGCCGCTGAAAGGGAGGGAAGACCGTGAACGCATTCCCGAGAATCGTTTTCGTC
Source organism: Acetobacteraceae bacterium (assembly GCA_036265085.1). Lineage (GTDB taxonomy): Bacteria > Pseudomonadota > Alphaproteobacteria > Acetobacterales > Acetobacteraceae > DATAPS01. The sequence goes on from DATAPS010000155.1 coordinate 13,686, forward strand.
CGGGCCGCGATGATCGCTCTCGGCACGGCAGCATTTGCCTCCGGCGCTCTGGCGCAGCAGCCGACGCAGGCGCAGGCAAGCGCGATCCGTTCGGCATGCCGCGCAGATTACCAGGCGAACTGCTCATCGGTTCCGGCCGGCGGCATGGCTTCGGTGCAATGCCTTCAGCAGCATATGTCGAGCCTGTCCTCGAGTTGCGGGCAGGCAGTGGCGGCGGTGGGCGCGAGCGCCGGGCATCCGCCTTCCGGCGCAGCGGCGCCGCAGTCGCCCGCGGCATCCTCGCAGGCGGCGCCACGCGGGGTGGCGAGGTCCGAGCTTCAGGTGGCGCGGGAAGATTGCGCCGCCGACTACCGGCGCTATTGCCGGACGGTGCGGCCCGGCGGCGGACGGGCGATCGGCTGCCTCTCGGATCACGCGGAAGTCCTGTCGCCGAGCTGCCGCGGCGCTCTGTCGTCCTTCCAGCAGGGGCACTGAGCAACATGCGGCCGCGCGAAGCGTCGGGGGCTCTCCTCGTCGCGGCGGTGCTCGCGACCGCACAGGTTGCGGCACAGACGTCGAGTGCCGCCGATTCGCGCTGGCCGCATGAATATTCCAACGAGAACGGACAGATCCCGATCGCGCGACGCAGACTCCGCGGGCCGCCGTGGCCGTCACCCCCGCGAGGACCCACCGCGACCCATGTTAGTGCGGCCTTTGATCGGCGCGACGCCGCCGCATCGAGCCGGTTCCCGCCATGCGCCGCGGCCGTGTGCTCGAACGCCGCTTGGGCAGAGAGCGGCATGATGCTCTGTTCGCTCATGTCACCCATCCTCGATCCCCGGTCGTTGCGACCGCTTCACATAGTGCGAGGGGACGCCGCCACGTCAACGGCTCTTGCGTGACGTTCGCGTCCCTCGATTCAGCAACCACCGCGACCTATCAG
>DATAPS010000156.1:0-3727 GCA_036265085.1 Acetobacteraceae bacterium
GTTGGCCGTGCTGCAGGCTGCAAGCGGAGTGATAGGCGACCGTCAGCCCGGACGCGTCGCGAGTTGGCGCATAGCCGATACGGGTCAGATACTCCGAAATGTCGAGCGCGAGCGCCGAAACCCGTGCGGCGCGGGCGGCCCAATCCCCCGGCTCGGCGCGGAAGACGAAGCCGTAGTCCTTGATGGTCGTGCCGCAGCCGGAGGTGTTGACGACGATTGCGTCGAGCCCCTCCCCGTCCGCCTCGCCGAGCCACGCGTCGATGTTCGCGCGGGCGCTGGCGAAGGCGTCGTCATGGCGGCCCATGTGATGCGTGAGCGCGCCGCAGCAGCCCGCGCCGCGCGCCACCACGACCTCGATGCCGAGTCGCGTCAGCAGCCGGATGGTCGCCGCATTGATCGCGGGGTCCAGCACCTGCTGCGCGCAGCCCGCGAGCAGCGCGACCCGGCCGCGGCGCGTGCCGTCCGCCGGGTGCACCTGCGGCCGCGCGAGCGTGCCCTGGTCGGGGAGTCTGCGCGGCGCCAACTCGAGCATCGCCCACAGCCGCGCTCCGAGGCGCGTGCCGCGGGGCAGCAGCGGGGCGAACGGGCGCGCGAGGGCGGCGGCAGCGAGGGCGAGCCGCATCCGGCGCGGGTTCGGCAGCACACGCGCCAGGAGCGCGCGGATGAAACGGTCGTCCCAAGGACGGCGGTAGGTCTCCTCGATCCGCGTCCGGGCGTGGTCAACCAGGTGCATGTAGTTCACACCCGACGGACAGGTGGTCATGCAGGCGAGGCAGGAGAGGCAGCGATCGACATGGCGCGCGACCTCTTCGGTCGCCGGCCTCCCGCTCTCCAGCATGTCCTTGATGAGGTAGATGCGGCCGCGCGGACTGTCGAGCTCGTCGCCGAGCAGCACGAAGGTCGGGCAGGTCGCGGTACACATGCCGCAATGGACGCACGTACGCAGCTCGTGATTGGCGGCGGCGATGCCGGGGTCGCGGAGCTGCTCGGCGGTGAAGTTGGTCTGCATTCTGCCTCAGAGGGACGCGAACATGCGTCCGGGATTCAGTACGCCGCGCGGATCGAACGCGGCCTTCACCTCGCGCGTGATGCGCGCGAGCGGCGCGGGTTCCGGCGGCACCACGTCCACCGCGCGCCGCAGCGGATCGGGCGCGCGCATCAGGGTCCAGGTCCCGCCGGCCGCCCGCGCCGAAGCGGCGATGCGGTCGTGCAGCGATGCATCCGCTGGACCGGCGATCCACACGAGACCGCCGCCCCAGTCGAGGAACCACGCCGCGCCGGTATCGCCCAACGCCGCCACGACCGCCGGGCCGGCGGAGGGCCGCACGGAGACCCGCCATACCGCCGCGCCGGCGCCGACCAGCGGACGCGCATCGCGGATCGCCGGCCACACTGCGCGGCTCGCCTCATCGTCCAGGATCTCCGCCGCGCCGAACGCCCGCAGCTCCTCGCGGAGACGCCCCGCGCGATAGCTCGTCGACGTGGCGAAATCCTCGATGCGGGCGACCGCCACGGCCTTGCCGAGCCAAGCCAGCGCCGGGACCTTCGCCGACGCCGCAAGCGGGAGGTAGGCGGCGGCCGAGACGCCATACGGCGATCCCAGCGCCGCCGCGAGCGCCCTGACGGCCGCCGCCGGGTCAAGGCCGCCGACCGCCACCGTCGCCCGCCGCTCCGGCGCTGGCAGCGTCTTCAGCGTGATCTCGGTCATCACGGCGAGCGTGCCATAGCTGCCGGTCAGCAGCTTGCAGAGGTCGAGCCCGGTCACGTTCTTCAGCACCCGCCCGCCCGAGCGGATCACCTCGCCGCGCCCGTTGACGGCGCGTACGCCCATGACGTGGTCGCGCATCGCCCCCCAGGCGACCCGCCGCGGGCCCGACTGATTCGCCGCGACCACGCCGCCCAGCGTCTGCGGTCCCTCTGTGCCGAGCAGCGCGCCGAGATCGGGTGGCTCGGCGATGAGATGCTGGCCCTGCTGGGCCACCGCCGCCTCAACTGCGGCCAGCGGCGTGCCGGCGCGAGCGGAGAGGATCAGCTCCTTCGGCGCATATAGGGTGATACCGTCGAGCGCCCGCGTCGAGACGCGCCGCGACGCTTCGGCCGGACGCAGCAGCAGCGCCTTCGTGTTGTTGCCCACGATCATGAGTGGCTCCGCCGTCTCCGCGATCAGCGCCACCAGGGCCGCCTCGTCCGCCGGCGCCTCCTCGTTCGGGCGCGCGGCGGCGAGAACCGCGCTCATGCCGCCTGCCGCACCGGTGTCTCTGGCAGTAGCGGGAACACCTTGTTCGGGTTGAGGAGCCAGCCCGGATCGAAGGCGCTTTTGATCCGGCGCTGCTGGTCAAGCTCGGTCGGGGTGAACTGCACGCCCATCAGCTCGCGCTTCTCGACACCGACGCCGTGCTCGCCAGTGAGGCAGCCCCCGACCTCCACGCAGAGCTTCAGGATATCGGCGCCGAATTCCTCGGCACGCGCCAGGCTGGCGGGGTCGTTGGCGTCGAACATGATCAGCGGATGCAGGTTGCCGTCGCCCGCGTGGAAGATGTTGGCGACCTTGAGGCCGTAGCTGTCACTCATCGCCGCGATGCGGCCCAGCACGTCGGCGAGGCGGCTGGTCGGGATCGTGCCGTCCATGCAGAGGTAGTCCGGGCTGATCCGCCCAACCGCGCCGAACGCGCCCTTGCGGCCCTTCCAGATCGCCAGCGACTCTTCCGCGGACCCCGACACCTTGAGGCTGATCGGATTGAACCGGGCGCAGATCTCCTTGATCCGGCCGAGCAGGTCGTCCTGCTCGGCGACCGAGCCCTCGACTTCGATGATGAGCATCGCCTCCGCGTCGAGCGGATAGCCGGCATGGGCGAACGCCTCGCAGGCGTGGATGGCGGGGCGGTCCATGAATTCGAGCGCGACCGGGATGATGCCCGAGCTGATGATCGCGTCGACGCAGGCCCCGGCGACCTCGTTGGAACGGAACGCGGCGAGCATCGCCCGCGCACCCTCCGGCGCGCGCAGGATGCGCACCGTCACTTCCGTCACGATCGCGAGCTGGCCCTCGCTGCCGGTCAGGAGGCCGAGCCAGTCGTAACCGGCGGCATCCAGATGCGCGCCGCCGATCTCGACGATCTCACCGGTGATGGTGACGATCTTCAGGCCGAGCAGGTTGTTCGTCGTGACCCCGTAGCGCAGGCAGTGCGCGCCGCCGGAATTCATGTTGACGTTGCCGCCGATCATGCAGGCGAGCTGGCTCGACGGATCGGGTGCGTAGAAGAACCCCTCCCCCTGCACCGCCTGGGTGATGCCGATGTTCGTCACCCCCGCCTGCACGACAGCGAGACGGTCGGCGTAGTCGATCTCGAGGATGCGGTTCATCCGCATCAGGCCGAGCACGACGGCGTCTTCCATCGGCAGCGCGCCGCCGGAGAGGCTGGTTCCCGCCCCGCGCGGCACGACGCGCACGCCGTTGGCGTGGCAGAAGCGGAGCACGGCGGCGACCTGCTCGGTCGTCTCGGGCAGCGCCACGGCCAGCGGAAGCTGCCGGTAGGCGGGCAGCCCATCGGTCTCGTACGGCTTCAGCCGCAGTGGCTCCGCGATGACGCCGCTTTCGGGCAGCAACGCGCGCAGGCCCGCGATGATGGCATCGCGGCGGGCCATCACGTCGCGCTTCGGCTCAGGCTGCGCAATCATGTGGTTTTCCCTCCATCGGCTCCCGGGTGAATGTGAGCGCCGCGACCTC
>DATAPS010000157.1:0-6427 GCA_036265085.1 Acetobacteraceae bacterium
CGTCAGGCGCATGCCCTTGACGGTTATGATACAGCGCTGCGCGGACTTGGAAAACCCGCTTGCCAGGGCGGGTGAATCGGCCGATGTGCGCTGGATTCGAATCACTGTTGACCGGTCAGGGGAACGAACCGGACCAACATCACCCGACGCGTGCGAACCCGGCCTTCTGAATCGCGTTCCACTACCGTAAGGTGCTGCTGCCCTAGCGGCGGACCGACTGGAATGACCATCCGACCTCCGGGTTTAAGCTGTTGGAGAAGTGGTGGAGGGATATGGCCCGCCGCTGCGGTCACGATGATGCCATCGAAGGGTGCCGCTTGCGGCAGGCCGTAATAGCCGTCGCCCTGTTGCACCGACACGTTCGCATAACCGAGCCGGCTGACCCGATTGGCTGCGCTTTCAGCCAGCGCGGGGATGATCTCGATCGAGTGAACCTGGCGGACCAACGGCGCGAGCACTGCGGCCTGGTAGCCGGAACCTGTGCCGACTTCCAGCATGACGCTGCTTCGGCCAGGCTGAAGAAGGTGGGTCATCAATGCCACGATGAGCGGCTGCGAGATCGTCTGGCCGTAGCCGATCGGGAGCGGACGATCGGCGTAACTATCAGCACGGAGTGCCGCCGGGACAAATTCGTGGCGAGGCACAAGGCGCAGTGCTTCGAGGACCTTCGGGTCGATGTCCTTTCCCGGAAGCACCGGACCGAGCTCCTGCGCGCGGAGCACAATCGTGTGCACCATCTCGGAGCGTTCCAGGGCGTAATCCTGAACAACCGCCGCACTCGAAATCGCCCAGATCGCAACCCATCCGACCGTGAGCAGAGCACCCCGGAGCCACCGCGCCAGTCTACTGCTGCTTGGCGTACTCTGCCGCGACGACGGCAATCCGGTCTGGTTCATCTTTCAAGCGTTGCGGACAAACGCCCTTCCGAGCACAGCAACCCTTCGTAAGAAGGATCATACGCCCGGGATTGCCCGTTCGGAAGACCAAGGGCATTTTACGCTCGCGGACGAGTTCCTCGCCGACAACTTCAAAGAAGGCGCGCACCGGGGCAGTGCCTTTTAGGTCGGCGGGCAGTAGGAGCTCGAGCGTCGCGGTCGATCCGCGACGCGCTCGCCACGTTCGTCACGTGCGAATAACGTCGATTTGCCGCTTGTGCAACGACGATATTCCTTGCCCAGAAGCCACCCCGTCCGGATCCCCTTTCCACGCAGCGCGCGGAGAGGCGCATCGTCACGCCCGGTCGACGCGGAGCCGCCGCCCCCCCTGCTGGCGAGAGCGCTCCCCTGCTACACGAGGCGCGCCACGATTTCGGCGAGCCGCTCATAATCCTCGATCTCGTTGTAGGCCTGTGCGGAAATGCGCATCCACAGGCCGTCGCCGATCGCGCTGACCGGCACGTCGGTCTTGGCATCGAAGACCTTCGCGCGCATGTCGAGCGCTCGTTCAGGCGTCGCCGCGCCGGTGACCGGCAGGCGGACGACCCCCATGCTCCCGGCAAACTCCGGAAGTGCGCCAATCTCGGCATTGAGCCGCCGTGCGATCACCGCCGTTGCATCGCGCGCGAGTCGGATGTTCCGCTCCCGCAGCGACGCGCCGCCGAGATCCTCGAGAAATGTGATGGCCGCCGGCACAGCCAGCACGGACGTCGGATCGCGCGTACCGGTCCAGTCGAATTCCTCGAGAAAACCCTTCCCGAGCCCATGCGAGATCGTCACGGGATGCAGGTCGTCCTGCCGTTGCGGCGCGGCCCAGAGGAAGCCCGCGCCCTTCGGCGCCATCATCCATTTGTGGCAGTTGCCGACGTAGTAGTCGGCGCCGAGCGTTGCGAGGTCGAGCGGCACCTGGCCGGGCGCGTGCGCCCCATCGACCAGCACGGGAACGCCCGCGGTCCGGCATGCCTCGATCATCTCGGCGATCGGGAGCACGAGCGCGCTTGGCGAGGTGATGTGATCGAGCACCGCCAGGCGGGTCGCCGGCGTCAGCGCCGCGGCGAGATTTTCGACGATCGCGTCCGCTGTCGGGCGGGGGAACGGGATGCAGGCCGTGACGACCCGTGCGCCCGATCGCCCAGCCACGAAGCGCACGGTGTTCTTGACCGCGCCGTAACCATGATCGAACACGACGACCTCGTCGTGCGGCTGCAATCGCAACGATCGCAACACCGCGTTGCAACCGACCGTCGCGTTCTCGACGAAGGCGAGGTCATTCCCGCCCGCACCGATATAGCGCCCGAGCGCGTCAGCGGCAGCGCGGAGCGCGTTTGGCAGATCGCGGCTCATGAAGCGCGTCGGCTGGGCCTCCATTCGTCGGCGCCATTCGTCCTGCGCGTCGAGGACCGCGATCGGCGTCGCGCCGAACGAGCCGTGATTGACCGTCACCCAGTCCGGGTCGAGGTTCCAGAGATGCCGGACGGCGTGACCGAGTTCATGGGATGGCGCGTTCATACGCGGGTTTTCCGCCGATTTCACGGCCGGGGGCAAGGCGCGCGTGCGACTTTCTCCAGCGCATGGCCAAGCAGCGCGCCGGATTCAGCGACCAGCTCTGTCTCGTTTCCGGCGAGGACGTCGCCGCGGCCGGGGCTGACGGTCATCGCGCGAGGATGCGTGCGAAATTGCTGACCGCCGGGCCGGAGGCGCTCGCGGATCACGAGCTGCTCGAGATGGTCCTCTTCATCGCCCTCCCGCGGCGTGACACCAAGCCGCTCGCGCGCAGCCTGATCGCGCGGTTCGGCAGCTTCGCCGCGGCGATCGCCGCACCTCTCACGGAACTTCGGGGAACGGAGGGGCTGGGTGAGGCCGGGGCCGCCTCGCTGAAGACGGTGCACGCCGCCGCGCTCCGCCTCGCCCGCGCCGAGGTGATCGACCGACCGGTTCTGGCCAACTGGGACCGGCTGATGGAGTATCTCACCGCAGTCCTCGCCCGCGAGCGGATCGAGCAATTCCGCGTTCTGTTCCTCGACACGCGCAACCGGCTGCTGGCCGATGAAGCGCAGGGGCGCGGCACGGTCGATCACACGCCCGTCTATCCTCGCGAGGTCGTCAAGCGGGCATTGGAATTGCACGCGACCGCGCTCATCCTGGTGCACAATCACCCGTCGGGCGATCCCACGCCGTCCCAGGCGGATATCGCGATGACCCGGGAGGTGCAGCAGGCGGCGCGCGCGCTCTCGATCCTGCTGCACGACCACGTGATCGTGGGCAACGGCAAATGGCTCAGCTTCCGCCGCGAGGGCCTGCTGCCCTGAGCGTCAGCCCGTCTGCATGGCCCCGGCGATCTCCCACGAGCCTTCCCAGATCAGCCTGACCGCGATCGAGAACACGATCAGCAGCCCGGCCCAGGCGATCCAGCGATAGCGCTCCAGCATCCGCGCGAGCAGCCCGGCCGCGACGCCCATCAGGATCACCGAGACCGCGAGACCGGTGACCAGCACCCAGAGATGCCCGGCCGCCGCCCCCGCGACCGCCAGCACGTTGTCGAGGCTCATCGACAGGTCGGCCAGCACGATCTGGGTGATGGCCGTCGACAGCGATTTCGGCTTCTGCTCCCCTGCCTCAAGGCGGCGGTGGTGACGCAGCTCGCGATACATGCGCCAGCAGACCCAGAGCAGCAGCAGGCCGCCCGCCAGCAGCAAGCCGATGATTTCGAGCAGCTGGAGCGTGACCGCGCCGAGCGCGATGCGGATCACCGCGGCGGCGGCGATACCCAGGATGATCGCGGGCCGCTGCTGCTGCGGCCGCAAGCCGGCGACAGCCAGACCGACGACGATCGCATTGTCGCCGGCCAGCGTGATGTCCACGAGCAGCACCTGCGCGAGCGCGCCGAGTTGGTGCAGCAGGTCTGGCGGCATTGCGTGATCCCGTGTTGCGGGCGCAGGGCCCGGAGCGGAGAATGACGGAGCGTTGACGCCGTCAGGAGGGTGAATGGTTCCGCGTTACACGCGTCCGGCGATGGCCGCCATCTGGGCGCCCGAGAATCGCTTCAAGATCTGGTTCGAGATCGAGGCGCTCGCCGCCGAGGCGATGGCCGAACTGGGCACCGTGCCCCGCGAGGCGGCGCGCACGATCCGCGAGAAGGGCGGCGCGCTGGTGGCGAAGATCGCCCCGGAGGATGTCGCGCGGATAGATGCCATCGAGCGGGAGACGCGCCACGATGTCATCGCGTTCCTCAGCTGGCTCGCCGAAGCGATCGGCGATGGGAGCCGCTACGTCCACCTGGGCATGACCAGCAGCGACGTGCTGGACACATGCCTCTCCGTCCAGCTCGTGCAGGCGACCGACCTGTTGCTCGCCGATGTCGACGCAGTGATGGCAGCGCTCAAGGCGCGGGCGTTCGAACACAAGCACACACTGACGATCGGCCGCAGTCACGGCATCCATGCCGAGCCGACGAGCTTCGGCCTCAAGCTCGCCGGCCACTACGCGGAGTTCGCGCGCAACCGCGTGCGATTGGAGCAGGCGCGTCGGGAGATCGCGGTCTGCGCCATCAGCGGCGCGGTCGGGACGTTCGCGCATGTCGATCCGCGGGTGGAGGAATACGTGGCGACCCGGCTCGGGCTGACCGCGGAGCCGATCTCGACACAGGTGATCCCGCGCGACCGCCACGCCGCCTACTTCTGCACGCTCGGCGTGGTCGCGAGCGGCGTGGAGCGGCTGGCCATGGAAGTGCGGCACCTGCAGCGGAGCGAAGTGCGAGAGGCAGAGGAGTTCTTCCACGCCGGCCAGAAAGGCTCGTCGGCGATGCCGCACAAGCGCAATCCGGTCCTGTCAGAAAATCTCACGGGACTCGCCCGGATCGTCCGCGCCGCCGTCACGCCGGCGCTGGAGAACGTGGCACTTTGGCACGAGCGCGACATCAGCCACTCCTCGGTCGAGCGGGCGATCGCACCGGACGCGACGGTCACGCTCGATTTCGCGCTGGCCCGGCTCGCGGACATGATGACGAAGCTGGTCGTCTATCCCGACCGCATGGCCGAAAATCTGGAGAGCCTGGGCGGGGTGGTGCACAGCGGCGAAGTGCTGTTGGCGCTCGCGAAGGCGGGCATCCTGCGCGAGGACGCCTACCGGATCGTCCAGCGCAACGCGATGGCGACGTGGACGATGCTCGGGAAACCTGGCGCTCGGAGTTTCCGCGAGAATCTCGATTCGGACCCGGAGATCTCCGGCCGCGTGCCGGCATCCGTGCTCGACGCGGCGATGGACCCCGCGCTCCATCTCCGTGAGCTCGATCAGGTGTTCGAGCGGGTATTTGGAGAGCTGGGACCGTCGGCGTCGCGGATGCGCGCGGCGGCCGCGTAAGCCGGCGAACGCGGCGCCCTGGCAGTCGCCGTTCGACCATATCGACAAAAAAGCGCTGAAAGCCGCGTTCGGTGTGGTACGGTCCTATCCGTCACGTTCCTGCGGCGTACGCCGCCGGGCCGACCTATCGCTCCTGGCACCGCAACCGGCCGGACCGAGCGAACGGTTTCTCGGGATGTACGTGCGGCACTGATCGTCGCGCCCGTCGTCCCCTGACAGAATGCGGCGCAGGGCGGACCGTTCGGTCCGCCCTCGAGGCCGGTCAGATCTCGTTCTTCGCCATGCGCCCCGCGATGTGATCCGCCTGGCGCGTCGCCAGCGCCACGATCGTCAGCGTCGGATTGCACGCAGCCCCGGTCGTGAACTGGCTGCCGTCCGAGACGAACAGGTTCGGCACGTCATGCGTCTGCCCGAAATTGTTCACCACGCCGTCGCGCGCGTTCGCGCTCATCCGGTTCGTGCCGAGATTGTGCGTGCTCGGATAGGGCGGCGTCGGGAACACGCGGATCGCGCCGACGGCCTCGTAGATCGCGCCGCCCTGCTTATAGGCGTGCGCGCGCATGGCGAGATCGTTCGGGTGATCGTCGTAATGCACGCTCGCCACCGGCATCCCGTTCTTGTCCTTCGCCGTCGGGTCGAGCGTGATGCGGTTCGTCTCCTGCGGCATGTCCTCGCCGACGATCCACATGCCGGCGGTGTTCGGGTAGTCGTCCATCGCCGCGGCGAAGCTCCGCCCCCACCCGCCCGGGTTCAGGAACGCCGCGTAGAACGGCAGCCCGAGCGACAGCGTTTCAAGCTCGTAACCGCCGACGAAGCCGCGTGACGGATTGAACGCCGCCTCGTCGCGCACGATGCCCGCCATCGTCGTGCCGCGATACATGTGCACGGGTTTCTCGAACGTCGCGTACACGCTGCCGGTGAGGTGACGCATGTAGTTGCGCCCGACCTGACCCGAGCTGTTGGCGAGGCCGTCAGGGAACGTCGCGGACGCGCTGTTGAGGAGCAAACGCGGGCTTTCGATCGAGTTGCCGGCGACCGCGACCACGCGCGCCTTCTGGCGCTGCATCGCGCCGGATGCATCCGCGTAGACGACGCCGGTGACCCGGCCCTTGTCGTCATGCTCGATCCGGATG
>DATAPS010000158.1:0-4167 GCA_036265085.1 Acetobacteraceae bacterium
CCGCCGCCCTGGGACCCGCCGCCGTTCACCGGGACCCGCGATCGGCCGTTCCGCTTCTATCTCACCCGCTATGGGCAGCCGTTGCTGGCCCAGCCGCTGCCGGCCCGGCCACTGCTGGAGTGAGCGCGCGCCGCCGCGCCGTCGCCCGGCATCGTCCGCTCATGGCACCCTTTCCGCCCGTCGCGCGGAGAGGCGCGGCATCATGCGCGAGAGCACGCGCGCGGACGTCGCACGCCGCAGCCCCTCCGGATCGGGACGCTATATGATGGGCGCCGGCCGCGTCGATGCGGCGGCCCGCTGCGGTGTCGGCCGCCGTCGTGGCGTGGCGGAGATGGTATTCTGGCGGATAATTGGCACGGGGACGGGACATGCTCGAAGTGGACAAGCCCGCGGACATGGATGCGCATGTCGGCGAGACGCTCGGCGAAGGCGAATGGCTCACGATCACGCAGGAGATGATCGAGAAGTTCGCGGACGCGACCGGCGATCATCAATGGATCCATGTCGATGTCGCGCGCGCCTCGACTGAGATGCCCGGCGGCAAGACGATTGCGCACGGTTATCTCACGCTGTCCCTGTTGCCGATGCTGGGACAGAGCATCTTCCGCATCCGGCAGCGGTCGCGTGGGGTGAATTACGGGTGCAACAGGGTACGTTTCACCAGCCCGGTTCCGTCCGGCTCTCGGATCCGCGCGCGCCAGGTCCTCAAGGCCAGCGAACCCGTGGAAGGCGGTCGGCGGCTCGTCATCGAGGCGACCGTGGAGGTCGAGGGCCAGGGCCGCCCGGCACTGGTCGCCGAAACGATTTCTGTGACCTACGACTGATAGCCGGCGTGACGGCGCTCGCTGGATCACGATGTTTTCTGCTCCGCCGTGAAGACTGCTTCAGTCGGGTTTGAAGCAGGGCAGCGGCGGTCCGCTGTTCGAGGGCTTGAACACGAGACGCACGGGTTGCCCGATGCGCAGTGCGTCGAAGTCGCAATCGACGATCTCGGTCATCATCGTCGGGCCTTCCGAGAGCGTGACATAGGCGATCGCGGTCTGCGGCGCCGTGCGACGCATGACGGAGAAGCTGTAGATGCTGCCGCGGCCCGACGCCTCCTCCCAGATTGTCCCGCCGAAGCAGAACGGGCAGACGGCGCGCGGATACCAATGCGTCTTGCCGCACGCGGAACAGCGGCGGATCAGAAAGCGGCCCTCGGCCGCGGCCGTGTAGAACGCCGCGCTTTCGGGCGTGATCGGCGGTGCGGCGAAGCTGCGTTCGGGCATGGCGGTCATTCCCTCTCGAGGATCACTGTCGCCGAGCCATGGCGGCTGCCGAGCAGGCCGCCCGTCCCGTGCGCCAGTGCGAGCGTGCAATCGGGCACTTGCACCGCCGGATGAGCCTCGCCCCGGAGTTGGCGCACCGCCTCGATCACCTTGGTGATGCCGCCGCGATTGGCCGGATGATTGTTGCACAAACCGCCGCCGTCGGTATTGAACGGCAGCTTGCCGACGCCGGAGATCAGGTTGCCATCAGCAACGAACGACCCGCCCGCCCCCTTCTCGCAGAAGCCGAGATCCTCGAGCTGAACAAGGACGGTGATCGTGAAGCTGTCGTAGATCGAGGCGTAGCGGATATCCGCAGGCGTGACGCCCGCTTCCGCGAACGCCGCCGGACCGGACCAGCGCGCCGCGGAATACGTCAGATCGACCATTCCCGCCGATTGACCCTTCACCGCCTCCCCCGCGCCGAGGACCTTGACGCGCGGACGCGCGAGACTGCGGGCGACCTCGGGTCGGGCGACCACCAGCGCGCCGCCGCCGTCGGTGACGACGCAGCAGTCGAGTCGGTGGAGCGGGTCGGAGATGATCGGCGACTCGAGCACATCGTACGTCGTGACCACGTCGCGCAGCATGGCGTGCGGATTGTGTTGCGCATGATGGCTGGCGGCGACCTTGATCCAGGCGAGCTGTTCCGAGGTCGTGCCGAACTCGTACATGTGGCGCATCGCGCACATCGCGTAGACGTTCGTGGTGACCGGATTGAAGGAGGCTTCCCACGTCGCGTCGGGCACGTTCGCGGCGGCCGGACGCGCCGCCGTTCCGGAACTCCCTTCGCTGCGGGGCCGGCCCGCAAGAGTGATGAGCGCGACACTGCACTTGCCGGACACGATGGCCTGCGCGGCGTGCGAGACGTGAGCGATATACGAGGATCCGCCGATATCGGTGCTGTCGACGTGGCGCAGCCGCAGGTTCATGTAATCGGCCATCGCAAGCGGTCCGAGCCCCGGCGCGTCACCCGCGCAGAAATAGCCGTCGACGTCGTCCTTGGTCAGCCCGGCGTCCGCGAGCGCGCCGGCCGCGCACTCCGCGTGCAACTGCGCGACCGATCTGTCGGGCGCCTTGCGCGTCGGATGTTCCCAGGCGCCGCAGATGTAGGCCTGTCCCTTGATCGTCATTTCTCGTGTTCACCGCTGCTGCGATTTTCGGTCCGCATATGTGATATCACTACGACTCGCGCTGCTAGCGAGCACACTGAGCGGATCCTGGCCGGGGAATTGGGCATGGGCGCCGCCCGGATCGCCGGTTTGCGTGAGGGGGCGGTGATCTGATGCCAACTGCGACGACTTCGCGGCCGACGCTACCCGGCGAGCGGCGCAAGGCCGTCCAGGTCGACGATGATCGGCTCGCGGTTGCATGCGGCGACGAACGCCAGCAGCTCGGCTGGTTTCAGTCCGACGCTCTCGGTGTTGACCAGCGGATGAAAGTTCACCTGCTCGGCCGTCAGCAGCGACGCGTCGATCACGAGCGACACGAGCCCCTCGCGGTCATTCAGCAACGATAGCGGCGTGAGCGCGCCGGGCTCGACGTCGAGTACCGTCCGCATCCGTTCGCCTGACGCGAAACCCACACGACCCGAGGCGCCGATCAGCTGGTGAATCGTCTTCAGATCGACCACGCGATCCTCGTAGATCGACAGCAGAAACAGGCGGTCCTTCTTGTCCCGCAGCAACAGGTTCTTCGTGAACGTTCCCGCCATGGCGCCGCGAAGAGCCTTGCCCTCCTCGACCGTCGAGTGAACCGGGTAAGGCGAGACCGGTGCGTCGATCCCAAGCTTCGCGAACAGATTGAACAGGCGCGAACGGGACGTCGCCGTGGTCGCGAGCATCTGGCGTGTTTCAAGCGCTTCGGTCATCGCAACTTCCTTCAGGGCCGGCAAGCACGCGGGATGCGCGTGACGGGTGCGTCGGGGCGCTATTCGGCGGGCGCGGGCAGCAGGTAACCTGCCGCGCGCCGGCACGAAAGAGTGTTGTCGGTTCCAATAGGCCTCGAACCTCGATAGCCTGCCGACACGCGCGCAAAAGGAACAGGGTCGATGATGACAGAACGACGTGGTCTGATCTTGGCCGGCGCCGGCGCAGTTGTCATGACGGCAGCCGCACGCCTCATACGTCCGGCGCGCGCTCAGGCGAAAACACTGCGTTTCGGCGTCGGACCGCTGCTCCCCACGCCCGACGACACCGTCAAGGCCTACACGCCGATCTTCGCCCACCTCGCCAAAAGCCTCGGCGTCGGCTTCGACCTGAAGGCGACGACGGACTGGGCCGGCATGGCGGTCGCGATGGGTTCGGGCCAGCTCGATGTCGCCTGGATGGGACCTTGGGGCTACATCATCGCCAACAACGCGACGAACTGCCAGGCCCTCGCCACGGCGAAATACGACGAGAAGCCGATCTACTACGGCATCGTCATCGGCCGCCCGGAGCTGGAAGTGACAAGCTTCCCCGCCGACACCAAGGGCCGCTCCATGTCCTTCGCCGATGTCGGCTCCACCTCCGGCTGGCTGGTGCCGACCTACTATGCCCGCGAGGTCTGGAAGATCGATCCGAAGACGTTCTGGCAGTATCATGAGGGCGCCACCCATGCCGCCAATGAGATCGCCGTCTCCGCCGGCCAGGTCGATCTCGCGACGGATTTCGACCGCAACCGGACGGCCATGATCGAATCCGGCAAAGTCAAACCCGACGCCAACAAGATCGTCTGGACGTCGGATCCGCTGCCCAACGACGCCATCGTCATGCCGGCCGACGCCCCGGCCGAGTTGACGGCGCGTGTTCAGGCAGTGCTGACGGCTATCACGCCCGACCAGGCCAAGACGCTGCTGCCACCCCACTACACCGGCTTC
>DATAPS010000159.1:0-7029 GCA_036265085.1 Acetobacteraceae bacterium
CGTCGCTTCGCTCGTCGCGATGACGGGCTGATTCAACCCGAACAAATCACGCTTTCGCCGGCGCGACGGTCATCCCGGGTGTCCTGGCTGCGGAACACGGCCATTTGTTCGTTCTTAACCAGATGACGGCAAGAACCTGTGACGTGCGTCACAGAAAGGCGCCGCGTTTCGTGGCTTCGTAGCGCCACGTGCTCGATGAAGGAGTAGCCCGAAATGATGATGGACAGCCCTGCAACCTCCATCTTCCCGCCGTCGCTCGTGTATCCGGACGTGGATCCGAAGGTTCTCGAAGAGGAGTCGCGGAGCGACCGCGGCTCGGTCTGGCCTGCCTTCATGTTCCGCGTCCTGGCCCTCCGTGCGACACCGGCGCACACCACCGCAGCATTCTCCGTAAAGACGGGAATCACGCGGAGCGACTGACCGCGCGGTGCCGGTTTCGCGATGCGAACGTCAGCCCGGCGGTCCCGCTTGCAGCAGGTGGATGCCGAATAGCGCCGCTGCATCCGCCCGCGACCAGATCCGCCGCCATCCCGCCCGCAAGGCCAGAGCCCGAAACGCGCCAAGCGTGAGCTTGTAGCTGTCCTCGGTATGGATGCTCTCGCCTTCCGCAAACCGGATCGTCGCGTCGCACACGCGCACGGTCTGGGCGCGTTCGCTCACCAGATGCATCTCGATCCGGCTGTCCGCGGCATTCCACCGCGCCTCGTGGCGGAAAGTGTCGAGGTCGAAGTCGGCGCCGACTTCACGATTCAGCCGCGCGAGAATGTTCTTGTTGAATGCCGCGGTGACGCCCGCCGCATCGTCGTAGGCGGGGATCAGGATCGACGGGTCCTTGCGCAGGTCGGCTCCCACCACGAACAGCGCGCCGTCGCCGAGCGTGGTCCGCGCTTGGCGGAGAAACCGTATCGCGACGTCCGGCGCGAGATTGCCGATCGTCGAGCCAGGAAAGAATCCGAGGCGCGGCATCCCCGCGATATTCGGCGGCAGCATGAGCGGCTCGAGAAAGTCAGCCGCAATCGGCAGTACCGTAACGCCGCCCCCTGCCATCCGCTGCGCCATCTGTTCCAGGGCGCCCGCCGCGACGTCGATCGGTACGTAGGCGCGCGGCTCGCGGAGATGCTCAATCAGCACCAGCGCCTTCGTCTCGCTGCTCGCGCCGTATTCGACGAGCGCCGCACCCTCCGGCGCCGCAGCCGCGATATCCGGCGCGAGCTGGGCCAGCAGCGCGCGCTCGGTGCGGGTGAGATAGTACTCGGGCAGCTCGGTGATAAGACCAAACAGACGGCAGCCCTCCGCGTCGTAAAACAGTTTGGCCGGCAGCGATTTCGGATGTCGCGCCAAGCCGGCGAGCGCGTCGCCCGCTACGCCGTCCGCATCCTGCGGCTGCGCGAGTGGGCCGATGATGTCGAGCATGTCAGACGTCCTTCGCCAGCCGAAGCCCGGTGAACTGCCAGCGCCGGTCGGGGTGGAAGAAATTACGGTAGGTCGGCCGCGCATGACCCGGCGGCGTCGCGAGCGAACCGCCGCGCAGCACCATCTGGTTGATCATGAACTTGCCGTTGTATTCGCCGATCGCCCCGGCCGGCGGCGTGAATCCGGGATAGGGGCGGTAGGCGGACGCAGTCCATTGCCACACATGGTCCGTCGCCCCGTGCAGCCCGCACGTCGCGGCCGCGTGCTCGAATTCGAACTCGGTCGGCAGCCGCGCGTCCGCCCAACGCGCGAAAGCGTCCGCCTCGTACCACGACACATGCCGGACCGGCGCATCGGGGATCAGTGGCGCAAGGCCGCCCGGACCCATCTGCCGCCAGCCGCCGGGCGAAGCCGAGTCCTCGCGCCAGTAGAGCGGCGCGCTCCAGCCTTGCTCCTGGGCGGCCGTCCAGCCGTCCGACATCCAGAGGGACGGCGTGCGATAGCCCCCGTCGATCATGAAGGCGAGCCAGTCCCGGTTGCGCACGAGCCGGTCGGCGATGCGATACGGCCGCAGCATCACCTCATGCCGCGGCCCCTCATTGTCGAAGGTGAATCCGTCGCCGTCCGCGCCGACCGCCACGATGCCGCCCGCGACGTCGAGGAGGCGGGTCTCCCCGCCGCCAAGCGGGACGGGCTCCCGCCATCCCGGCAGCACCGCAGGGGCGAGCGGGTTCTGTGCAAAGGCGTGCAGCATGTCGGTAAGAAGTAGTTCCTGGTGCTGCTGCTCGTGATGCAGGCCGAGGGTGACAAGGTCGTCTGGTACCCCGCCCGCCGCGATCAGGGTGCCCATCGCGGCATCGACCGCGGCGCGATAGGCGGTGACGGCGTCGGCGGACGGGCGCGTGATCATTCCCCGCGCGGGCCGGGGCTGCCGCGGCCCGACGCTCTCGTAGTAGGAGTTGAACAGAAAGCGGAACGCTTCGTCATGCACGCGGTAGCCGGCGAGATGCGGGCGCAGCACGAACTCCTCGAAGAACCAGGTCGTATGGGCGCGATGCCATTTCGCCGGACTGGCGTCCGGCATCGACTGAATGCACTGATCTTCGAGGCTGAGATGCGCCGCGAGACGCTCGGTGTGAGCGCGCACGTCACGATACAACACGCCCAGCCCTGTAGCTGGGCGCGCTTCTGTCTCCAGAACGGCCATGGACGCCTCTGTCGGTTCGCCGGGCATATAGGGACGACCGCGCGCATTTCGGGACGTCCTCTGCCCCGCCCTCGCGCAACCGTTACATCAGGCCCGCGCGACGCTTGACAGAGTTGTGCCTCGTCGGGCGCGCCATCGGCGAGCCGCAGCATCGACGCGACGCAATCGCCGCAGAACGTTACGATCGAGGTTCGCCCCGCGAATATCATTTGCTTTATTGATATTACAGTTGTCATCAAGCTCCGACTGAGTGGCAACGCGGATCGCTTCGGCATGTCACGCAATTTGTGAAGTTCATAATCCAGACCTTCATGTCTGTCTTCTGGTAGATGCTCCGCCCCGTCTGCACTGTAGGGAATGTGATCTCGGCGCGTGGCCGCCGGCCGACATGCATACCCGCATCGACCGCGACTGGACTTGAAGTGGGAAATTGGAATCGCCATCAAGACCAGCATGGAGAAGTTGCGGCTGAGCCAATCGATCGCCTCGGGAGTCGCCCCGTCGTCCATTCACGGGGTCGTGCCGAACAGCTCTGATGCGATCGCCGAGGATCCCGCGCGTGTCCGTCCCGGCAGTCCCTTCCCGGCCGCACGCACGCTGATCGTCGACGATGATCGCGAGATGAGCGCCATGCTCGTCGAGTTCTTCAGGAGCCAGGGACTCGCCGCGATCGCGGTCCGGAATCGCGAAGAAATGGCTCGCGAGCTGGCGTCGCGCGAGCCGAGTATGGTCGTCCTCGATCTGCGGCTCGAGCGCGAAGACGGTCTCGATCTGCTCCGGGAGATCAGGTCGCGCGGCGACACGCCGGTCATCATCATCACCGGCCATCGCCGCGACGAGATCGATCGCGTTGTCGGGTTGGAACTCGGCGCCGACGACTACCTCACCAAGCCGTTCGGATTGCGGGAGCTGCTCGCGCGTGTGCGTGCGGTGCTGCGGCGTCGCGACGGCTCGCGCGCAGGAAGCGGACGCGAGCGTGCATCGGGCGGCTTTGCGTTCGCGGGCTGGCGCCTAAACCTTCGCTCGCGTCAGTTGCTGGATGCCGGGGGTGCGGTCGTCCCGTTGACCAAGGGCGAATTCGCGTTGCTGACCGCCTTTCTGGAGGCACCCGGCCGGCCGCTCACGCGCGAGCACCTGCTGCAAGCCACCAGGGTCCACGAGGACGTGTTCGACCGCAGCATCGACGTGCAGGTCCTCCGCCTCCGCCGCCGGCTCGGGGACGATCCGACCGCTCCGCGCATCATCGTGACTGAGCGCGGGATCGGGTATCGCTTCGCCATTCCCGTCGAGCGTGTTTGAGCGTGCGCGCCGCGCCGTCCTGAGCGTGGGCCTGCTGGCCTGCGTGACACCCTTGCTCGTCGGTGGCGCCAGGCAGCCGGAGTCGCGGCCGCCGGGTTTCGACGAAGTCGCCGGAGCTGCGGGCGAGCCGATCGCGCCGATCCCAAGACCCGAACCGTCAAATCCCGCCGAAGTCGCGCTCGGTGCGCACCTGTTCCAGGACACTGCTCTGTCGCGTGGCGGGGATCGCTCCTGCGCCTCGTGCCACGACGTTGCAACGAACGGGTCGGACGGCGGGCGGAGCCGCATACGTTTAAGCGACGGACGGCTTTCGCTCATGACGCTCACCGTCTTCAATGCCGCACTCAACTTCCGCCTCGATTGGAAGGGGCAGTTCCGCAGCCTCGAGGAGCAAGCGGGCGCTGCCCTGACCAATCCGGATCATATGGCCACGACGCCGGAGAACGCCGTCGCGGCGCTCGTGCGCGAGCCGGGCATGCCGGAGCGGTTTCGGCAGGTATATGGGCACGGGCCGAGCTGGGACAGCATTCGCGCCGCGATCGCTGCCTACGAGCGTTCGCTGCTGACGCCGGACAGCCGTTTCGACGACTGGCTGCGCGGCGATGCGCATGCGCTCTCGGAGCAGGAGTTGGCCGGCTATCGCTTGTTCAAATCGCTCGGCTGCGTGTCGTGTCACCAGGGCACCAATGTCGGCGGCAACCTGTTCGAGAAAAGCGGCGTCTTCCATCCGCTCTCCGCCGGAGAGTCGCCGCTGCTGCGGGTGCCGAGCCTGCGCAACATCGCGACACTCGCTCCCTACTTCCATGACGGGAGCTCCCCGACGCTGTCCTGCGCCGTTCGCAAGATGGCCTACGTCCAGCTGAATCTCCGTATCAGTGACGACGACACCGCCGCCATCGTCGGCTTCCTAGGCAGCCTGACAGGCCGCTACGACGGCCGGCCGTTGCTGCCCAAGTGACATGAGAATCAGTTCCAAGTTGGCACTGGGCGCGCTGCTCTTGACCGCGCTCTCGGCGCTGCTGCTGCTGGGCATGGATCCGCAGCTGTCCAAGAGTCAGCGGGCCCTCGTGGCGCTCACCGATCTCGAGATTGCAGACAGTGATCTCCACGAAGACGTGCTCGACGCCCGCGCCGGATTGCTGCGCAACTACGATCCGATCAACGCCGCCATTGCCCGCCTCTACGAGTGCGTCCGCGAGCTCCGTGCGGCCGGAGTCCCCGATGCCGTGCTCACTCCACTGAACGATCTGGTCGCGCGCGAAGATGATCTTTCCGAGCAGTTCAAGACCGACAACGCCCTACTCCGCAACTCGCTCGCGTATTTCGCGATCTTCGGCAATCGTCTCCAGCACCTTGCGCCGGCGGATGCGATCGGCCCTGCTGTCACGGCATTGGTGACGTCCATCTTGAATCTGACGCTGGATACGTCCGCACCGTCGCAGGCTGCAGTCGATGATGCGCTGCGCGAGCTGGCGGCCCTCCCGGCACCGGGGGACGAGGCGGGCCTGGTTGCGGGGCTGCTCTCGCATGGCCAGGTCTTACGCCACGGGCTGCAGGAGACCGACCAGATCCTCCGGTTCCCGACGCGGGGCGACGAGGCGGGCCTGGTTGCGGAGCTGCTCTCGCATGGCCGGGTCTTACGCCACGCGCTGCCGGAGATCGACCAGATCCTCCGGTCGCTGTACGAGATCCCGCTTGTCGCCTATGAGCAGGCGGCGCGCGGCAGCATCCTCGCCCATCAGCGAAAGGCGGAGGCGGCCGCCACCGTTTTCCGCGTTCTTCTCTACGTCACGTCGGTCGCACTCGCCGCGTTGCTCATCGTGCTCGGCGCGCAGCTCCGCCGCTACGTCGCTATGCTGCGACGGCGTCTCGCCTTCGAGGGCACCCTCGCCGCGATCTCAATGCGCTTTGTGGCGGCGGAGGCGGCCGATCTGGACGAAGAAGTCACGGGCGCACTCGCGGAACTCGCCGGATGGGTCGGCGCCTCGCGCGGTTATCTGGTCGCGCCGGGCACGCCACCCCGGTCATTCCTGTGGAGCCGCACGGAAGCAAGGCGCGAGAACGAGTGGTGTAGCCTCGTCGCCGCCGTGGCGCGCGAGGCCGACGCAGGCGGCACAGGGGTCGTCCTCTTTCCCAACGATCGGGGCCAGCTCACTCCTGCCGCCTACGAATCGCTCGTCCGTACCGGGATCGCCGGCTGGGTCTGCGTGTCGGACGGGCTGTTCGCGCCAAGCAGTACGATCCTTGGCTTCGACACGCGCGTCGACGGGCTGCACATCAACCCCTGCGAAGTCACGCTCCTTGCAAGCGCACTCGATACGCTGGTGAAGGCGATCGAGCGGGAGCGGTTCGAGCGCGAGCGCCGCGAATTGGAGGCACAGCTGCAGCAGGCGCAACGCCTGCAGTCCGTCGGTGCGTTGTCGAGCGGGATCGCGCACAATTTCAACAATGTCGTTGGTGCCATCGTCGGCTATACCGAGATGGAGCTGGAACGCAGAGGCGATACCCGCAACCTCCGCGGCATCATGTCGGCTGCGGAACGGGCGCGGGAGCTGGTCGATCAACTGATGGATTTCGGCCGTCCGCGCGAGGGTCGTACCAGCGAGATCCGACTCTCCGATCTCCTCGCCGAAACCGCATCGCTTCTCAAGGCCCTCCTGCCGCCGCAGACGCGGCTATCGGTCGGCGCGGTACCGGAGGCGGCGATCATCGCCGCGAATCCCGGCGATGTACAGCAGATCATCCTCAATCTCTGCAACAACGCGGCGCAGGCGGTCGAGGACGGCAATGCGGCGGACATCGCGATCACGGTGGAGGTCCTCCACAACGGTCGCGCGCGGCGACTGAGCCACGGCGTGCTGGCCGCAGGACGCTTCGCTTGCATTTCGGTGGTCGATTCAGGTCGGGGCATGGAGCGCGCAACGCTCGAGCGCCTGTTCGAACCATTCTTCACCACGCGAGAGAATGGCAACGGGCTCGGCCTGGCGACGGTCCAGTCGATCGTGCGCGCGCACGGGGGCGCGATCGACGTGTCCAGCTGCCCGGGCGCGGGCAGTCGGTTCGACATCTGGCTTCCGCTGATCGGCCACGTCGCCGTCGCAACTCCGGAA
>DATAPS010000160.1:0-2547 GCA_036265085.1 Acetobacteraceae bacterium
AGGCTCGGCGGGTTGATACCCATCGCCTGCGTGAGCTCGGTCAGCGATGTCGCCGCGTAGCCTTTCCGGTGGAAGACTGCGACGGCACGGTCCAGCGCCGCCTCGCGGTCGAAACTGCGCGGCCGGCCGCGGTTCTTCCGATCGAGCTCAGTCGTGCTCATTCGGCCCGCCCCGCCGCGCAAGGACCGTGCTCGACCATCCGCCCGTTCCTCCTGGCTGATACGTTGTCCCCCGATGAACCTATACAGCAACCCGCGCCCGCCGGTCGCATTAGGGCGGGAGGAAGGGTGCGCGAGGCGCTCCGCTGCGTTGATCCACGCGCGCCGCGTCACCATCTCGTGAGCGCAAGGGAGGGATCGATGCCGGTGATCCGCGTCCTGCTGAACGTGCTGTGGATCGTCTCCGGGGGCATCTGGATGGCCGCCGCATGGGCGATCGCCGCCGTTCTGCTGGCGATCACGATCGTCGGCCTGCCCTGGTCGATGGCGGCGTTCCGCATCGCCGCCTACACGCTGCTGCCGTTCGGCTACCGGGTGGTGCCGCGCGAGGAGTATTTCGGCGTCGCGGATCTGGGCACCGGCCCGCTCGGCTTCATCGGCAACGTGCTGTGGTTCGTCCTCGCGGGCTGGTGGCTGGCGCTCGGCCATCTCGCCGTCGCCCTCGGGCTTGCGGTGACGATCATCGGGCTGCCCTTCGCCTGGGCGCACCTCAAGCTAGCGGCCCTCGCGCTCTGGCCGATCGGCCGGGTGATCGTGCCGGCAGACGCGCCGCCGATGCGCTGGGGCTACCACACGCGCTAGGCGCGCAGCTCCGTGCCGAGCGCACCCATTGCCGTGCGCATGAACAGCCGCTTGAGCGGGGGGGTCCGGTTCACGGCGGCGATGCCGAGGCCGCGGGCAAGCCGGATCGGGCGGATGTCGTTGCTGAACAGCCGATCGAGCGCGTCCGTGGCGGCCAGCATCATCAGGTTGTCCGGCCGCCGCCGCGCCTGATAGCGGCGCAGCAGCCCCTGATCGCCGGGATCGTTCGCTCCGATCACCAACTCGGCCAGCGCGCCGATGTCGCGGAACCCGAGATTGAGCCCCTGCCCGGCGATCGGGTGGATGCCGTGCGCGGCGTCGCCGACCAGGGCGAGCCGGTCCGCGACGTAGCGATGCGCGTGCATCGCCGAAAGCGGATAGCGCCAGCGGCGGCCGAGCAGGCGGATGGCGCCGAGATGATCGCCGAGGCGGCGCGCGATCTCGGGGGCGAAACGGGCGTCGTCAAGCGCCAGCACTCGCTCGGCGATCGCGGTGCGCTCGGTCCAGACGATCGCGGATAAATTCGGCGCGCCCTCGGTCGGCGCCATCGGCAGCCGCGCGAACGGGCCGGAGGGAAGGAAATGCTCGAGCGCCACGCCTCGGTGCGGGCGCTCGTGGGCGATCGCGCAGACGATGCCGGTCTGATCGTAGGGGATGCGCGTGACCGGGATTCCGGCTGCGTTGCGCAGCGGACTGTCGCGCCCCTCCGCCGCGACGACGAGGCGGCAGGTGATGCGGGGGCCGTCCGCGACCTGCAGGACGGCGCCTTCCGGCGTGCGGGTCACGGCAGCGGCGGCGGGCGCGAAGACATGCAGGTCGGGCAGCGCGTGCATCCGCGCGTTCAGCGCCATCCGCAGGCCGCGCGCCTCCACCATCCAGCCGAACGCCTCGCCGCCGACCTCGTGGGCGTCGAAGTGGAGGAACAGCGGCGAGGCCCGCCGGCCGACGCGGCCATCCGAGACGCGGATGCTGGCGATCGGGCCGGCGGGAAAGGGCAGCGCATCCCAAAGTCCGGCCGCTTCGAGCACCGCGCGCGAGCCCGCGGCGACCGCGTAGGCCCGGCCATCGAAATCCGGGTGCTCCATGGGCGGAAGCGCGGCGCGGTCGACGACGGCCGTCGCGACGCCGGCGGCGGCGAGCCGGCAGGCGAGCGTGCCGCCCACCGGGCCCGCGCCGACCACGCATACGGAAACGTCGAGATCTGCCGACATCGCCCACTCCTTGCACGTCAGAGCGTCAGGTCGCTTTGCCTAAAAAGTAGGCAAACGCCCCAGGCCCAATTGAACGGCACACCGATCGCGCCCTCCACCCTGCCGCCGAACGGAGCGCGGCACGAATCTTGGTTATCGCGGTATCGCGAGAGCCAGAGGGAAGCGAGCCGCGACATGAAGCTGATCATGGCCATCATCAAACCCTTCAAGCTCGACGACGTGCGCGAGGCCCTCACACCACTCGGCGTGCAGGGACTCACCGTCTCCGAGGTGAAGGGGTTCGGCCGGCAGAAGGGACAGACCGAAATCTATCGAGGAGCGGAATATCAGGTGAATTTCCTGCCGAAGGTGAAGATCGAGGTCGCCGTGCCGGACGACCTCGCCGAGGGGGTCGTCGAGGCGATCCAGAAGGCGGCGCGCACCGGAAAGATCGGGGACGGCAAGATCTTCATCATGGAGCTCGAACGGGCAGTGCGCATCCGCACCGGCGAGCTCGACGCGGCGGCCCTGTGACCGTGACGACAAGGAAACACACG
>DATAPS010000161.1:0-1917 GCA_036265085.1 Acetobacteraceae bacterium
GCCTTGAAGAGCCTGAACGACGCGCTCCAGGCAGCAAACACCGCCGCGTCGGCGGTGGCCAAGGCGGCGGGAGGGCCCCCCGAGTCTCCGCCCGGTTTAGTGCCGGAGGAATACGTGCTCTCCAACCCGGCGCTGAACTACGCGCAGTTCTTGCTTCGTGCGGTGCTCCCCACCGTCCTTCACGTCGTGATCGCCGTCTCTGCCGGATTTTCCGTCGGCTCGGAGTTCCGCCGGCGAAGCTTCGCGACCTGGTGGGACCTGGCGGGCCATAACGTCGCAACCGCACTGGTCGGGAAGTTGCTCCCGTACTTCGTCGTGCTGATGCTGATGTTCACGCTGATGGTCGGGATCCTGGACGTATGGCTCGGCGTCAGCTTCCGCGGCGATGCGGTGATGACGGCTGTCTCGGCGGCTCTCCTGATCGTCGCCTATCAGCTGATCGGCTGCCTGATGCAGCTGCTCGCGCGCGAAATGGCGCTCGGGCTCAGCCTGACCGGCATCATCGTCTCGCCGGCTTTCGGGTACGCAGGCGTCGGGTTTCCCGTGATCGGGATGCACACCTTCCCGCGGGTGTGGGGCGCGATGCTGCCGCTGCGGTGGTATATCCAGATCCTGTTCGATCAGGCCACGCGCGGCGCCGCGCCCGGCTACACAGGGACGCCGTTCGCGGCGCTTTGCGGCATTACCGTCGTGCTCGCGCTGCTCGTCTCCTGGCGCTTCCGCGCGTATGTCCGGCGAGGACTTCGCGAACCGGAAAAGGTCGAGCCCGCGCCTGTGCCGGACACGATCGGGATCGGCAGCGCGTTCGCGGCGGAGTGGCGGCGGGTCCTCCAGGATAGGGGGGTGTTCGGCCTGTTCATCCTAGCGCCCTTTCTCTACTCGGTGTTCTATCCTCAGCCCTATCTCGGTCAGATCGTCCGGAGTATCCCGATCGGGGTTGTGGATCAGGACAACACCGAACTCAGCCGCGGCCTCATCCAGGCATTGTCCGCGGATGGCAACATATCGGTCGCGGTGCGCCCGACGAGCTTCCGCGAGGCGCAGGATGCCATCCTCTCGCGCCGTGCCTTCGCGATTGTCGGCATCCCGCCCGAGACCGAAAAGAACGTGCTGAAGGGCACCACCGCGCGACTGCCCATCTATGCGGATTCGACCTATTTCATCCTGTTCAACCGCTCGCTGCAGGGAATCGTCGAAGCGGTGCAGGCTTACGCCGCAGACGCGCTCGCGCATGGCGCTCGTCCGGAAGGTGCAGCGTCGCAGGCGGCGCTTCGCCTCGCGCAACCGGCGGACCTGATCCAAGTGCCGCTGTTCAACCCGACCGACTCGTATTCGAGCTACGTCGTGCCGGCCGCCTTCGTGCTCATCCTTCACCAGACTCTATTAATGGGCGCTGCGACATTGGGCGGTGCCGCGTTCGAGAGCAAGGGACGGCGGAGCCGGCAGATCCGGGCGCTGGCGATACTCGAGCACGGCCTCGCGCACTGGACCCTCTACGTACCGGCGATGCTGCTCTACTTCGTCGTGATGCCGCGCATCTATGGCTTCTCGACGCTGGGCAGCGTGTGGGCGACCGCTGCCCTGACCATCCCGTTCATTCTGGCGACCAGCTTCCTCGGGCAGGCGCTCGGGCTCGTGTTCCGGCATCGGGAGACAGCGGTCCTGCTGATCCTGGCAAGCAGCTTGCCGCAATTCTTCCTCGTCGGTGTTTCCTGGCCGGCAGAGGCGCTGCCGGATTTTCTGCGGCGGATGCGTGAGGTCCTGCCGAGCGTTGATGCGATCGACGCCATCGTCCGCGTCAACCAGATGGGCGCCAGTCTCACGGAGCTGCGGCCGGAATACCTCCGGCTCTGGGCACTGGTCCTGATCTACTTCGCGATCGCCGCGACGCTCGCTCAGCTGCGCAACGCGAAGGAG
>DATAPS010000162.1:0-10628 GCA_036265085.1 Acetobacteraceae bacterium
CGGCAGTTGAGCCGTCGAGCAACTTCATGATCTTCCGCACACGCGACCGTGCGACGTTGACGATGAATCCGCTTGCGCCGGACGCGCCGCCTGCCAGCGGCGTCGCGATGATCACCGCAGCCGATGAAGCCCTGGCCGCTCATCAGCGCGTCGCCGAGGCACAGTGGCGAGAGGCGGTGAAGGGTCCCGCCGCTGCGAAGCTCGTGCGCACGCTCGCGCAATCCACAGCATCGTCCGTACAGCTCGCGGAGGCGCACGGGAGCTGATCGGGCGCGCTCCCGCACCATGCCGGAAGCGCGCCCGCTCCCGCCGTATCCCGGCGTGGAAATCATCTCCGACGACGCCGTGTGGGACGGCCGCTTCCCGCTCCAGCGGATCCGTTTCCGGCACCGCCGGTTCGATGGCGCCCAGTCCGGCATCCGCACGTGGGAGCTGTGGCGGCGCGGGCGGGCAGCGGCGATGCTGCCGTACGATCCGCTCGCGGATACCGTGGTGCTCATCGAGCAATTTCGGTTGCCCGCGCTCGCCGCCGGCGTCGATCCCGTGATGGTGGAGGTGCCGGCTGGCCTGTGCGATCCCGGTGAGGAGCCCGCAACGACGCTGGCGCGGGAGCTTCGGGAGGAAATGGCGCTCGCGGCGCGCCGTCTGCACCCGATCGGCGACTTTCTGCTCTCGCCGGGCGGCTCAGATGAATACGTGCATCTCGTCGTGGGCGAGGTAGCCGCGCCGCCGGCCGGCCCCGACGGGCTCGCGGGACAAGGCGGGATGGCTGCCGAGGAGGAAGACATCCGCATCCGCGTCTGGCCTGCGGACCGCGCCATCGCCGCGGCGTTCGACGGCTGCTTCGCGAATGTGATAACCGCGATCGCACTGTTTTGGCTGGCGGCGCGTCGGGATTGGCTTCGCCGGCAGTGGAGTGTGCCCGCATGACCGATCGCCTGTTCCTCGAGTCCTCCGATCAGCGAGAGATGATCGCGCGCGTCGTCGCGAGCGGGCCCGATGGCGTCGTGCTCGACCGCACGCTCTTCTACGCCCGTTCTGGCGGGCAGCCGGGCGATGCCGGGACGCTGCACTGGGATGGCGGCGCGCTCACGATCGCCGACACGATCAAGGGCGAGGGCGATGCGATCCTGCATGTGCCCACCCCCGACGGCGTGCCGCCGCCGGTCGGCGCGGAGGTGAAAGGCGCGGTGGACTGGGACCGGCGGGGTCCACTGATGCGGATGCACACGACGCTCCATCTGCTCTGCGCCGCCCTCCCCGGCGCGGCGGTTACTGGCGGACAGATCGGCGGCGACCGCTCCCGGCTCGATTTCGACCTGCCGGAGCCGCCGCCCCGCAATGCGATCGAGGAGCGGCTGAACGCACTGATCGCCGCCGACCATCCGGTCGCCGCGGAGTGGGTCGACGAATCGGTGCTGGACGAGAACCCCGCGCTGGTCCGGACCCTCTCCGTCAAGCCGCCGCGCGGGACGGGGCGGCTGCGGTTGGTGCGGATCGGGGCGGGCGAGCCGCCGGTCGATCTGCAACCCTGCGGCGGCACGCATATCGGGCGCACCGGTTTGATCGGACCGGTGAAGATCGTGAAGATCGAGAACAAGGGACGGCAGAACCGGCGCATCGTTGTCGCCCTGGCCTGATCGGGCGGCCGACGTGACGGATGGTCGGGGCAAGCTGCTGCTGCATGTCTATCCGACATTCGCGGTCGGCGGCGCGCAGGCCCGGTTCGCCGCGATCGCCAATCGGTTCGGCGCGCGATGGCGGCACGCGATCGTCGCGATGGACGGCAATCTCGGATGCCGGGAACGGCTCGACCCGTCGCTCGACATCACGTATCCGGCCGTGGGCATCGTCAAAGGCGACGTGATCGGCAACATCAGGCGCTTCCGCCACGCGCTCGTCACGCTCGACCCCGCCACGCTGGTGACGAGCAACTGGGGCAGCATCGAGTGGGCGCTCGCCAATCGCCTGCCGATCACGCGGCACATCCACACCGAGGACGGCTTTGGCCCCGAAGAGCGGACGCGGCAAATCCCACGCCGGGTCTGGACGCGCCGCATCGCGTTGCGCGGCCGCGACGTCATCGTGCCGTCCCAGACGCTGCGGGCGATGGCGACCGGCGTCTGGCGGCTCGATGCGTCCCGCGTTCACTACGTGCCGAACGGTGTCGCGCTGCACCGGTTCGACGAGGCGGTCCCGGCCGTCCTCCCCGGCGAAGGCCCCGTCGTCGGCGCGATCGCCGCCTTGCGCGCAGAAAAGAACCTCGCGCGCCTGCTGCGCGCCTTCGCGCTGGTGCGCGCCGAGATGCCGGCGCGCCTCGTGCTCGTGGGCGACGGAGGTGAGCGCGCCAGCCTGCAAGCGCTCGCGCAGGAACTCGGCATCGCCGGCAGCGTCATTTTCACCGGCTACATCCTTGAACCCGCAAGCCTCTACCGCGCCCTCGACGTGTTCGCGCTCTCCTCCGACACCGAGCAGATGCCGCTCACCGTGCTCGAGGCCATGGCCGCCCGGCTACCCGTTGTCGCGACCGATGTCGGGGACATCCGCAACATGGTGGCCGACGAGAATGCGCCGTTCATCACCCCCCTGGACGCGCAGGCGCTGGCGGGCTCTATCCTGACGCTGTTGCGCGACGACGCGCGGCGTACGTCGATCGGCATGGCGAACCGTGCCAGGGCGGAGCACACGTTCGATCAGGAGACGATGTTCCAGGCGTGGGCCCGGTTCTTCGACGGCTGACCGGACCCGATGGGAGCGAACGGGATGAGCAATCTGGTATCGACGGAGTGGCTGGCAGCGCATCTGCATGACCCCGATCTCGCCGTGCTCGACGCCACGCTCTACCTGCCCGCCGAGGGCAAGAACGCCAAACAGGAGTTCGCATCCGCCCACATTCAGGGCGCCCGCTTCTTCGACATCGACGCGATTGCCGACCCCGACGCGGACCTCCCGCACATGGTCCCGACCCCCGCCCGCTTCGCCAAGCTCGTCGGCGCGCTCGGCGTCGGCAACGACAGCATGGTGGTGTTCTACGACCAGCCCGGCAACGCCTTCGCCGCGCGCGGCTGGTGGATGATGGGCCTGTTCGGCCACGATCGCGTGGCGCTGCTCGATGGCGGATTGCGCAAATGGCGGATGGAGAACCGGCCGATCGAAACCGGCCCGCCCAAGCCCGCCGCCCCCCGCGCGTTCCGCCCCAATTTCCGTGCGGACCGCCTGCGCGGCATCGGCGACATGATCGACAACGTCGCCTCCCGCGCCGCCCTCGTGCTCGACGCCCGCGGCGCCCCGCGCTTCCGCGGCGAGGTGCCGGAAGCGCGCCCCGGACTGCGCGCCGGACATATTCCGGGGGCCGCCAACCTGCCCTACAGCGAGCTCCTGCAAGCCGACGGCACGTTCCTGCCGGCCGAGAAACTCCGCACCCGGCTCGCGGCCGCCGGCGTCGACGGCAGCCGGCCGGTGGTGACGAGCTGCGGCTCCGGCGTGTCCGCAACCGTGCTGACGCTGGCGATGGCGGAAGCCGGGCTCCCGCACGGCGCCGTCTACGACGGATCCTGGACCGAATGGGGCGGCCGCCCCGATACCCCGGTGGAGACCGCCTGAAACCATGTCCGACGACAACGCGCCTACGAAGTTCGGTCATTCCGACCGGCGCTTCCGCACCCGCCTCTCCCATGCCGGGCGCGCCGGGACCCATATCCGCGGCTTCGTCAATCCGCCGGTCCATCGCGGCTCGACCGTGCTCTATCCCGACATCGCGAGCCGCCGCGCCGCTTCGCAAGAGCGGTTCGGCCAGTCTCTGGTCTACGGCACGCTCGGCGGCCCGACGCACTGGCCGCTCGAGGACATGGTGGCCGAGATCGAGGGCGGCACGCGCTGCCAGATCGTCAGCACCGGCCTCGCCGCCATCACCACGCCGCTGCTCGCGTATCTCTCGGCCGGAGACCATTGCTTGGTGCCGGACAGCGTGTACGGACCGGGGCGGGCATTCTGCCAGGGCATGCTGTCGCGCCTGGGTGTCGAGACGACGTTCTACGATCCGTGCATCGACGCGGCTGGCATCGAAGCGCTGTTCAAGCCGAACACGCGCGTCCTCTATACCGAGAGCCCGGGCAGCCACGCGTTCGAGGTGCAGGACGTACCGGCTCTCGCTGCCGTCGCCCATAGGCGCGGCGCGAAGGTGCTGATGGACAACACCTGGGGCATCCACTTCTTCCAGCCATTCCGGCACGGCGTCGACGTTTCGATCCAGGCGCTGACGAAATATGTCGGCGGCCACTCCGACATCCTGCTCGGCAGCATCACGACCAACTCCGACTCAGACTGGGAGTGCGTCCGCAGCGCCGCGCTCGCCATGGGCCAATACGCGAGCCCCGACGATTGCTGGCTCGCGCTGCGCGGCGTTCGCACGCTGGGGATCCGGCTGAAGCAGCAGATGGCCTCGGCACTCGAGGTGGCCGGCTGGCTGGCGCGTCAGCCGGAGGTCAAGCAGGTGCTCTATCCCGCGCTTCCCGGCGCGCCTGGGCACGAGCTCTGGAAGCGCGACTTCACCGGCGCGTGCAGCCTGTTCGGCGTCGTCGTCCAGCCGGAATTTTCGTTCGAGGCACTCGAGCACGCGGTCGAGTCGCTCGAGCTGTTCGGCATGGGCGCGTCCTGGGGTGGCTTCGAGAGCCTTGCGCTACCGACCAGCGTCACCCGCACTGCCGGCAGCGGCGATTTTGGCGGGCCGATGATGCGGATCCATATCGGGCTGGAGGACACCGCCGACCTGATCGCGGATCTCGCGGCCGGATTGCGCGTGCTGAACGGCGCACGATAGCGGCGCGGCCGCCGTTCGGGCGCTGGACGACACGCAGGCGCTCGCCTGGAAGAGGAGCCCGTCCTTGCGACTGGTTCGCTGGTGAAGGGAGGGTTGTTCCTTGACCTGATGGCGGGGGTCCTCATCGGCGATCAGGTGGATACCTTTATTCCGGGTTTCGCTGGATTTTTTCAGGGTGGATCGGGGTTGGTAAGGGGCTTCGCCTCAAACCCGGCCTCGCTCCTGACCAGGACGCCCGGACCGGGTGGCACGACAATTACCAACTTCAACGGCTTCGTCGCCACCTACCAGTTCGTGCCCGAACCGGCCTCGATCGCGCTGCTTGGAGCAGACCTTCTCGGCTTTCTGACACTCTCCCGGCGATCCCACTCTCAACGTCCGGATAAAAGATGCATCGGCACGCCGGAGTGAATATGCATCAGGTGTGAACGCCAGCACGCCCCAGCTTGGGTCTTTGGTGTTGGGGTCGGATAATGGCGCAGGCTGCCCGCCGTGCATCGGCGGTGGCGCCGTGTTGCCGGCTGTCGAGTCTAGTGACCGGCATCGTCGTGGCAGCGCCGCACCACAGCGGCCGGCGACGGACGCTACGGTGTCACCGAAAAGGCGGTGTGCATGCCTTGCGCATAGTGGCCGGGCTGGTTGCAGAGCATCTCGTACGTTCCAGGCGGAAGCGTCACGACCTTTCTGACCGAGCGACCCGGCGGGATGTCATCGATATCGATCAACTTGACCAGCCGGTTCTCGACGATCCGCTGCGCCCGATCGTCGTACGGCGGCTTCCCGCCCGCTGGCGCCTTGACCAGCAGAAGCTCGTGAACGACCGCTTGAGAAGCGTTCTTCACCGTCAACTCGACGCGACCCGCCTTCACCGTGTCCGGTGTTGCCTCCATCCGCATCCCCTGGATGCCAACTCGTGTCGATTGGTCCTCGAGCACGACGCTGACCTGCGTCGCGGCGACGGCCGCAGGGCCGCTTGCCGCGATCAAGGTGAGCGCAAGTCCAAACATCCTCATTGCGCGCCAGATGGGCCTCATGGGGTCACGCTCCCTGTAACGCGGCATTCTCGCCGGCGCTGACCTTAACGGCAACGTACGATTCGCGCAGCCGACACCTGCCTGAGGCGCGCGGTTGCGGGTTACCGCGCAGCCGCTCCTTGTCCGGCGGCGCAACCTGCGCAGACACCCTCGGCCTCCACCGTCGCCCCCGAGACCGCGAACCCAACTCGGCGTGCTGCGGCCGCGAGCGCGTCGCCGAGAGCGTGGTCGTCCATTTCCGTTACCCGACCGCATCGGCGGCAGATCAGAAATTGGGCCGCGTGCGCGTGCGGCTCGCTCTCGATGCAACCGACAAACGCGGCCAGCCGCTCGATGCGGTGCACGAGGCCCTGCTCCTGCAGGAATTCGAGCGAGCGATACACGGTGGGCGGGGCCGCCGCTCGGCGATGGGCGCGCAGGCGGTCGAGCAGCTCGTACGCGCCGACCGGCCCCTCCGCATCGAGGATCAGTCCGAGGACCTGCCGCCGCAGGTCCGTCAGCCGCGCCCCGCGCTGATGGCAGAGCTGCGCCGCTCGCGCCAGCAACTCCGTCGTCTGCGGAGCGAAAGCCGCCTCGCTCACCCCGGCTCCTTCCTTTCGCATCGCATTGACGCAACATACGCGGCCATGACCTCAGCCGCCATTCTCGACGAAATCGCCTTCAACGCCGACGGCCTCGTCCCCGCGATCGCCCAGCAGCACGACAGCGGCGAGGTGCTGATGCTCGCCTGGATGAACCGCGACGCCGTCGCCGAGACGCTCGCCACCGGGCGTGTCTGCTATTTCAGCCGCAGCCGGGGCAAGCTCTGGCGCAAGGGCGAGACCTCCGGCCAGACGCAGCGCCTGATCGAGCTGCGGCTCGATTGCGACGGCGACGCGCTGCTGCTGCTGGTCGATCAAACCGGCGTCGCCTGCCACACCGGCCGGCGCGACTGTTTCTATCGCGCGGCACGGGCCGGGACGCTGGCCGAGATCGCCGACCCGCGCGTCGATCCGGAGACGCTGTATGCCTGAGCCCGTCCCCGTCACCGTGCTGACCGGTTTCCTCGGCGCCGGCAAGACGACGCTGCTGAACCGCATCCTGCGCGACCCGGCGCTGGCGGGCACCGCGGTGCTGATCAACGAGTTCGGCGAGATCGGGCTCGACCACCTCATGGTCGAGACGCTCGACGACAACACCGTCCTGCTCGCCGCAGGCTGCCTGTGCTGCACCGTCCGCGGCGACCTCGTCCGCGCGCTGCACGACCTCCTGCCGCGCGTCGCGACCGGCGAGGTGCGGCGGGTCGTGGTGGAAACAACCGGCCTCGCCGATCCGCTGCCGATCCTGCACACGCTGATCAGCGACCCGCTCGTGGCTTCTGCCTACCGAACCGATGGCATCGCCACAGTCGTCGATGTCGTGCATGCGAATGCGCAGCTCGACGACCACCAGGAAGCGGTTCGCCAGGTCGCGGTCGCGGACCTGATCGTGCTCTCGAAAACCGATCTCGCGCCCGCCGATGCCGTGCTCCCGCGCCTGCGCCGCCTCAATCCCGGCGCGGATATCGTCGGCTCGGACATCGTGCCGGTACGCCTGCTCGGGCGCGGGCTGTTCGATCCGGCGGGGAAGATCGCGGACGTCGCGGACTGGCTGCGGGCGGAGGCGTACGCCGAGACTGTTATGGCGCATCACCATCATGCTCATGACGTAAACCGGCACGACGACCGGATCTCGGCGTTCTGCCTCACCTTCACCACACCGCTGCACTGGCAGGGGATCGGCACCTGCCTGGAAATGCTGATCGGGACCCGCGGCGAGAGTCTGTTGCGCGTCAAAGGCATCCTGAACCTGGTCGGCCAGGACCGGCCGGTGGCAATCCACGGCGTGCAGCACCTGTTCCACGAGCCGGTCCTCCTCCCCGCGTGGCCCGACGGCGATCCCCGCACGAGCCGGATCGTGTTCATCACGCGGGACCTCCCGCGTGCCGTCATCGAGGATGGGCTGCGTGCGTTCGAAGCGGCCGCCGCGGACGCCTGACATCACGTATTTCGTTTGGTAACGCAAACGTCTGTGACGCCGTTGTAATGCCGTGGTCAAACCCGTTTTCGGCGTCCTGATCCAGCATGGCGCCTCTCGCGCATGGAGGATCCGATGACTCAGGACGAGCATGGCGGACTGACCTTCGAGACGCTGCTATCGGACCCGCTGATCCGCCTCGTCATGGCCAGCGACGGCGTCACGATCCGCGATCTCATCGCAGCGCTGGAGGTGGTCGAGGCCGCCAACGCGACGACGCAAGACGGCGCGCCGCTCTGGTCGCGACGGGTGTGCGGGCACGCCTGACGGCAGCGCCGCGGTTGCGGAGGAAGGGCGGGGCTTTTATCAGCCCCCGATGCCGTCCCCGCCCCCACCGCTGATCTATCTCCTCGCGGGCGAACAAAGCGGCGACGCGATTGGCGGCCGGCTGATGACGGCATTACGGGACGCCCGCCCGGACGTAACGTTCGCGGGCGTCGGCGGCATCCGGATGGCGACGGCCGGGCTCGAGAGCTTGTTCCCGATCTCGAATCTCGCGGTCATGGGTCTGTTCGAGGTCCTGCCGCGGGTCCGGCTGCTTGCGCGCCGCTTGGCCGAACTGGAGGCGGATGTCCGGCGGCGGCAGCCAGCGGTCGTGGTCACCATCGACAGTCCCGGTTTCGCGCTCCGCCTGCTGCATCGGCTCCGCGGCGGCAACACCCCGCGGGTGCACTACGTGGCCCCGCAGGTTTGGGCCTGGCGGGAGTGGCGGGTGCGGGATTTCCCGGGGAAATGGGAGAAGCTGCTCTGCCTGCTGCCGTTCGAGGTTGAATTCTTCGCGCGCCACGGCGTTCCGGCCACGTTCGTCGGACATCCCGTCCTGGAATCCGGGGCGGGTCACGGCGACGCCGCGCGGTTCCGGCAGCGGCACGAGCTGCATCCGGCCGACACCGTCATCGTGCTGATGCCGGGCAGCCGCCACTCCGAAGTGGGCCGGTTGCTCCCTGTGTTCGAGCGCACGGTGGCGCTCCTCGGCGAGCGCGTCCCCCATTTGGTCCCGGTTATCCCCGCCGCCGCGGCGGTCGGAGAGACGGTCCGGCGCGCGACGGCGGCGTGGCCGCGGCGGCCAATCGTGGTGACGGAGCTCGATGACAAGCATGACGCCTATGCGGCTGCACGCGCGGCTCTGACCAAGTCCGGCACCTCCACGCTGGAGCTGGCCCTGGCGGGCGTGCCGATGGCGGTGACCTACCGCGTCAACCCGGTCTCCGCCGCGGTCGCGCGCCGGCTGATCCGGGTGCCGCACGTCGCGATGGTCAACCTGCTCGCCGAACGCGCCGTGGTCCCCGAGTTGTTGCAGGAAGCCTGCACGCCGGCACGGCTCGCGGAGACTTTATCGGCGCTGCTGACCGACCACGCCCTCGCCGCCGCGCAGCGCGCGGCGTTCAGGCAGGTGCTGGCGCGCCTTGCCGCCCCGTGCGGTACTCCCTCGCAGGCCGCCGCGGCAGAGGTTCTGGAAATGATCGGCGCACGCAACCGGTCTGCATCCGATCCGATCGCCCGCCCGTAATCCGGTCACGCCAACTCTCGGCGTCAACCCGGAGATACACTCATGAAGCAGACCACTCGTGCCGGAGGGGGCGCTTCGGCCCGGAACACAGGGCAAGGAACGGAGGGCGCGCACAGCGCCCGCTGAGGCAAGAAGGGGCGCCAGCCACATGGAGCCCTCATGTCCTTCCGTATCCTCGGTCTCGATCCTGCGCCGTTTCGCCACTATTACGGCCAGCCCGATACGGCGCTCGCGGCCAGCCACGTGCGCCGTTACGTCGCCGACACGACGCCGGGTTTTCCCGATCGCATCGAACTGCGCGATGTCGAACCCGGCGAATCGGTGCTTCTGCTGAACTACACGCACCAGAGCGGCGCCACGCCGTACCGCGCGAGCCACGCGATCTTCGTGCGCGAGGGCGCGGAAACCCCGTTCGACGCGGTGGACACGATCCCGTCGTGCCTGCGATCGCGCATGCTATCGGTCCGCGGGTTCGATCGCGACGACATGATGGTCGACGCCGACCTGGCCGAGGGCGCCGTGTTGGAGGACACGATCGCACGGATGCTGTCCGACCCGGCGATCGCCTACCTGCATGCGCATTATGCGAAGCGAGGCTGCTTCGCGGCACGCATCCACCGCGCCTAAGTCGGTCCACGCCTGAGCGGCACCGTGCCGGACCCATCCAAGCGGGTCCGGCACGGACAGGTGGCCGTCAGACCAGCTGGATGTTCTGCGCGTTCAGCGTGCTCGGAGCGACCCCCGGCAACGCGATCGAGGCGCCGCTGTTGATCGTGATCAGCGCACCACCGCTGACGGTGCTGGTGACTGCCAGGACGTTCGCGACCGTGCCGAACGTCGAGTGCGAGAGCTCCAGAATATCGGCCGCCGGATTGAAGCCGGTGATGACGTCGTGACCGATCACGGCCGCCGTTTCCACGTAGACGTTGCCGAGGCCCAGGTTCGGCGCCGTGACGCTGTCGTTGGCGGTCGAGAAGAACACGAAGTTCATCCCCTGTGGCGCGCCAAGCGTCTTGGACGTGATCGGCACGCTCGCCGTGGCTGAATTTCCCGATTCATTGGTGACCGTGACCGTGAGCTTCGCAGACTGATCGGATGGACCCGCCTTGGGAATGAAGTTGACCCCTCGCAACAACTGATCCACGTTCGCCGCGGTGTCGATCTGAGTCGTGAACGTCAGCCCGTCCGGGCTCGCGGCCCCACCGTCGCC
>DATAPS010000163.1:0-15242 GCA_036265085.1 Acetobacteraceae bacterium
GAAGACCCGGAGATGCAGGCGACGATCGCCGCCGAGCCGCGCCGCATGGGCCGCATCCTGCGTCCGCTCTGCCGCATGCTCGGCGTCGGCGAGATCCCCGACCTGCTGCGGCTGCCCTCGCAGGCCGATGTCGTCACCATCAACTGGGCCGCCCACGCCCGGATGGTGGAAGCCGAGAAGGCCGCCACGGCCGCCGGCCTGCCGCCGCCGCCCTGGGACCCGCCGCCGTTCACCGGGACCCGCGATCGGCCGTTCCGCTTCTATCTCACCCGCTGGGGACAGCCGCTGCTGGCCCAGCCGCTCCTGGCCCAACCGCTCCTGGCCCAGCCGCTCCTGGCCCAGCCGCTCCTGGCCCAGCCGCTCCTGGAGTGAGCGCGCCAGAGCGCGTCCTTCCGGATCGCGCATGTCTCCCGTGCGAGGTCCGTCCCCGGTGTGGCATTCCCCGAAAATTCCGGGGATAAGACCGATTGGAGGACGCGTACCGATGCTCACCCGGCTGAACGAGACCTGGACCCCCGATTCGTGGCGCGGCCGCCCGATCCGGCAGGCCCCGACCTATCCCGACGCCGCGCGGCTCGCCGCGATGGAGGCGAAGCTGCACCGCTATCCCCCGCTCGTCTTCGCGGGCGAGGCGCGGCGGCTGAAGGCGGCGCTCGCCCAGGTCGCCGAGGGACGCGCCTTCGTGCTGCAGGGCGGCGACTGCGCCGAGAGCTTCTCCGACTTCACGGCGAACATCATCCGCGACACGTTCCGCGTGCTGCTGCAGATGTCGGTCGTCCTGACCTTCGGCGCCTCGGTTCCCGTCGTGAAGCTCGGCCGCATGGCGGGGCAGTTCGCCAAGCCGCGCAGCAGCGACAGCGAGACGCAAGGCGGCGTGTCGCTGCCGAGCTATCGCGGCGACCTCGTCAACGGTCCCGACTTCACCGCCGAGGAGCGCATCCCCGATCCGGCGCGGATGGAGACCGGATACTTCCAGTCCGCGAGCACGCTGAACCTGCTGCGCGCCTTCGCCAACGGCGGCTACGCCGACCTGCACGAGGTGCATCGCTGGAATCTGGGCTTTGTCGCCCGCTCGCCGCTCGCCGACCGCTATCGCGACCTGTCGCAGCGCATCGACGAGGCGCTCGCCTTCATGCAGGCCTGCGGCGTCGGCAGCGCCATGCCGCAGATCCGCGAGACCGAGTTCTACACGTCGCACGAGGCGCTGCTGCTGCCATACGAACAGGCGCTCACCCGCGTCGACAGCACCTCGGGTGATTGGTACGCCTGCTCCGCCCATTTCCTCTGGATCGGCGACCGCACGCGCCAGCCGGACGGCGCGCATGCCGAGTTCCTGCGTGGGGTCGAGAACCCGATCGGCCTGAAAGTCGGTCCCACCACCGCGACCGACGACCTGCTGCGGCTGATCGATACGCTCAACCCGAACGACGAAGCGGGCCGGCTGACGCTGATCGTGCGGATGGGCGCCGAGAAGGTCGAGACGCTGTTCCCGCCGCTGCTGCGCGCGGTCGCGAAGGCCGGACGCAAGGTGGTGTGGATCTGCGACCCGATGCACGGGAACACGCACAGCACCGACAACGGACTGAAGACCCGCAGCTTCGACGCGATCCTCTCGGAAGTCCGCAGCTTCTTCGACGTGCATGCCGCCGAAGGCACCTGGGCGGGCGGCGTGCATGTCGAGATGACCGGCCGCGAGGTGACGGAGTGCATCGGCGGCGCGCACAACCTGACCTATCTCGACCTGAGCGAACGCTACGAGACGTTCTGCGACCCGCGGCTCAATGCCGAGCAGTCGCTGGAACTGGCGTTCCTCGTCGCCGAAGAGCTGAAGGCGCGCCGCGTGCCGGTCCACGCCACGCCCGCGATCGCCGCGCAGTAGGGAGCCGGATGTGACGCGCGTCGAAGCGAACCTCGCCGCCGACATCGCTGCGCGCACGGACGTCTACTTCAACCGCACGCGCGAGATCGTCACGCGCTTCGGCG
This sequence comes from Acetobacteraceae bacterium, assembly GCA_036265085.1. Classification (GTDB taxonomy): domain Bacteria; phylum Pseudomonadota; class Alphaproteobacteria; order Acetobacterales; family Acetobacteraceae; genus DATAPS01. The sequence continues at coordinate 1,984 of DATAPS010000163.1, forward strand.
ACAAGCGCGTCACTTATGCGGTGTTCCTCCGGCGCCCGGTGATCTCGGCGCCGCGGCTGATGCTGGACTGGCTCGAGACCGTCGCGAGAGCGCGGCAGACGAAATTCGAGATCGACGTCATGTATCCGGAGCAGACGTGGACCGGTGCGGGCGAGCCGATCGTCTACATCACCGGCAGCCTGGCGGCGCTGTCGGATCTCGAGACGATCATGCTGCAGAAGCTCGGCCCCTCCTGCGTCGCGGCCCATCACGCCTACCAGATGTGCCTCGCACTGCCGCAGGTCGATTTCCTCGCGATGGAGGCGCGGCACTGCGCCGGCGCCGAGATGCAGGAGATGATGGCGTACGCGGCGTCGGTCGGCAGCGCCGCGGCACGGCGCGAGGGAGCGCGGGGCTTCATCGGCAACGCCAATGACGGCACCGCGCATTGGTTCGGATCGCGGTCGGGGCGCGGCACGATGCCGCACTCGCTGATCGGCTACGCCGGCTCGACGGTGCGCGCGGCGGAAATGTTCCACGCGACGTTCCCCGACGAGGCGCTCACGGTGTTGGTCGACTATTTCGCACGCGAGATCACGGACGCGATCGCGGTCGCGGAACGCTTTCCCGATCTCGCCGGCACAGGCCGGCTTGCGGTCCGGGTCGACACGCATGGCGGCCGCTTCCTCGAAGGTCTCGATCCGGCGGAGAGCTACGCGGTGCTCGAGCGCCACGCGCCGGGCGCCATCCGCCGCTACCGCAGCGAGACCGAATTGCGCTATCTCGTCGGCACCGGCGTATCGGCCGCCGCGGTCTGGCGGACGCGCGAGGCGCTGGACGAAGCGGGGTTTCCCCAAGTCAGGATCGTCGGCTCGTCCGGGTTCACCGTGGAGAAGTGCCGCGTGATGGCCGATGCGCACGCGCCGCTCGACGTGGTCGGCACCGGCAGCTTCATCCCGGACCATTGGAGCGAGACCTACGCCACCGCCGACATCGTCGCGTACGACGGCGTGCCGATGGTGAAGGTCGGCCGCGAATTCCTGCTCCAGCGGAACGGCACACGGAAGAATGGCGGCGGTCATTGAGAAGAAGGTATCGGCGATGATGAAAGACGCGATCTACGGCGGGGTGAACGCGGCGGTGCTCACCGCGATGCGCGACGACCTTTCGATCGACCTCGATCGGATGGCGCAGCATTGCCGCTGGCTGCTCGCCAATGGCTGCAACGGGCTCGGCGTGCTCGGCACCACGGGCGAAGCGAACAGCCTCGGCATCTCCGAACGGATCGCGGTCATGGAAGGGCTCGCCGAGCGCGGCATTCCCACTCGCGCGATGCTGCCCGGCGCGGGCACGACCGCGATCACCGACACGGTGCTGCTAACGAAGCGCGCTGCGGCGCTCGGCTGTCCCGGCGTTCTGCTGCTGCCGCCGTTCTTCTACAAGAACCCGAGCCTCGACGGCCTCGTCGCGTATTTCAGCGAAGTCATCGAGCGGACCGGCGGGCAGACGAAGATCTACCTGTATCACTTCCCCGCGCAGTCGGCGGTCCCGATCACAGTCGACCTGATCGCGCGGCTTGCCGCGAAATATCCGGGCGTCGTGAAAGGCGTGAAGGACAGCAGCGGCGATTTCGCCAACACGCGCGCCTACGTGGAGGCTTTCGCGAAAGAGGGCTTCGAGGTCTATTGCGGCGACGACGGCGCGCTGCGCGACCTGCTCGCGATCGGCGGCGCCGGCTGCATTACGGCCGCGGCAAACGTCGGCTGCGCCGTCAGCGCGCGGGTCTATCGCGGCGACGGCGACGCCCAGACCGCGCTCTCCGCGATCCGCAAGGCGGTCACATCCGAGCCGCTGATCCCCGCCCTCAAGGCACTGGTTGCGCGCAACACCGGCGACCCGGCGTGGCACAACATTCGCCCGCCCCATCTGCGCTTGTCCGCCGAAGCGTCGTCGCGCCTGTTCACGGCGTTCGACGCGATCGGCACGCCTATCGCGAAGGCGGCGTAGCACCGACGCGAGGGCGTTGGTCGACGACCACCGCCGCCCTGCGACATCACAGTGACGCCTTGCTCGGCTGGGGCGGCCACGGACGGCCCATTGACGCCGCCGCGGGCGCGGCGAACAAGCGCCGGGATGCCCGCCCCGTCCTCCTGGATTCTCACCGAAGACTTCGCCGGCTTGCGCGCACAAGCGCTCGGCCTCGCCGAAGCCGCCGCGCTCGCGCCGGAGATCCGTGTGCTGCGCCCGCGCGGCATCTGGCGCCGCGTGCCCGCCGCGTTCTGGCCCGCACCGCTGCGCGCCGTCGATCCCCCCGCCGTCGCGCCGCCGCTGCCCGAGATCGTTGTCGGCTGCGGGGGAAAGTCTGCGGCGCTGATCGCGGCGCTGCGCGGGCGCATGCGCGGCGTGGTCATTCAGCATCCGCGCATGCCGATCCGGCGCTTCGACCTGATCGTGGCCGGGCGGCACGACGAGCTGACCGGGCCGAACGTGATCGTCAGCCGTACCGCGATGCATCGCGTCACCCCGGACCGGCTCGTCGAGGCGCGTGCGGTCTGGCGGCCCCGGCTGGCCCACCTCCCTCGCCCGCTGGTCGCGGTGCTCGTGGGCGGCAGCAACGGGCGGTTCCGGCTGGACGGGCTGGTCGGACACGCGCTCGCCGAGAGGCTCGCGTTGATGATGCGCTTGGACCGCACCGGCCTGATCGTCACGCCGTCCCGCCGCACCGACCCGGCGGTGACCCACGCGCTCGCCGCCACGCTGCGCCCCCTGGGGGCGGAGGTGTGGGACGGGTCGGGCGAGAACCCGTATTTCGGGATGCTGGCGGTCGCCGATCTGATCGTGGTCACGGCGGACAGCGTCTCGATGCTGTCCGAGGCGGTGGCGACCGCCGCCCCGGTCATGAGCTACGCCCTGCCCGGCCATTCGCGGCGCCAGCAGCTCTTCGTGCAGGGCTTGATCGACGACCGGCGGGTACGCGCCTATCAGGGGCGGTTCGATCACTGGCCGGTCGCGCCGCTCGACGACACCCCCGCAGCAGCGGGCGAGATGCGGCGCCGGTTCGGATTCTGAGGGAGACGCATGCTCGATATCACCACGTTCGACGCGCGGCAGGGCGGCAACGTTCTCTACAAGGCACTCGCCCACCCGCTCGCCGCCGAGGCCATCGCGCGACTCTATCAGCAGCTTTCCACCCGCGGCTCGGTCGCCCTGTTCGACCCCGAAGACGTCGCCGGCGCGCTCTCGGTGATGCATCCCGACCTGCCGCCGCTCGATGGCCTCTACGTGCAGGACGTGATGGCGGTCGGGCGCGTCCGCGCGGGACACGAGGGCCGTGCGCTCGTCGATCTGCCGCGCAGCACTGCGGCCACCGTGCTGGTCGCCGCTTTCGATGCCGAGCGGATCGTCGCGCGCATCCGCCACCTCGTGCCGAACGGCGCGGAGATCGCGACCCTGGACGCGGGGCGCATCCCCGCGGCGATGCTCACCAACAAGCGGCGCTATCTCGACCGGCTGAACTTCGCGACGAACTACGCCTTCTTCCGTGAGGAGAACGGCCTCTCGACGCGCCTCGTCACCGCGAATTACTGGGCGGGCTACGGCGCGCGCGAGGTACGGCTGTGGCTTCGCCTGTTCGACGCCGCGGGCCGCACGCTCGCCGAATGGGAGGAGACGGTGCCCCCCGGAGCGGGCGGCATCGCGATCGACAGCGCTGACGTGCGGGCGCGCTTCGGCTTGCCGGAGTTCACCGGCCAGCTCTTCGTCCACGCGATCGGCGCCGCCGGGCACGACGTGGTGAAATACGCGCTCGACACCTACGGGGCCGGCAACGACGCCTCGCTCTCCTGCACGCACGACGCCAATGCGTGGCCGTCGGACCGTTATGCCGGAGTCCCTGCCCCGGACGCCGGGGAGCGCGTCGTGCTCTGGGTGCAGAACTCGCACGCCGTGCCGATCCCGCCGGGCGGCGTCGCGCTCGACCGCATGGGCGCCGAGCAGCCGGTGGCGCTGGACCGCCCCGTCGGTCCCTACGCGACGGTGGCGCTCGACGTGGCGGAGCTGCTGCCCGGTCTGCGCTGGCCCGCGCAGATCGAGGTGCGCGCCGGGCGGCATTTCGTACGGCCGCGCTACGAAGTCGTGCGCGACGGCCGGACCCGCATCGCGCACGCCAATGTCGAGCGGGCCGATCTCACGCCGGACCACAACATTCCGAATCTCCCCGCGCCGATGGGCCGCGGCTATCTCCTGCCGGTCCCGGTCATGCCGCGCGAGAAGTTCCGCACCCTGATCCAGCCGACGCCGATGGCGGTGCGGCAGACGACGCTCCCCATCCGCCTCGACATCTTCTCGGCCGACGGCGAGCGTGTCGCCGAGCACTTCCTCGGCTGCCTGCCCCGCAATCACGACGTCGCCGTCGATATCGACACGCTGCTCCCGGACGGCGCACTCACCGACGGCGGACATGTCGATCTGGTCTACGACTTTCGCGACGGCGGCGAGGCGGATGGCTGGCTGCACACGCTGGTGCGCGCCGAGCACCGCACGACCGGCCATATCGCCGAAAGCAGTTTCGGCGCGCATATCTACAACGTCGCCATGACCTACCGCGACGAGCCGCAGTCCTATTCCGGTCCGCCGCCGGGCCTGTCCACGCGCCTGTTCCTCAAGGTCGGACAGGGCAGCGCGCACAGCTTTTCCGCGCTGATCTACGCGTCATCCGCCGCCTGGCATCCGCTCTCCGAGACCGCGCTGCTGCTGCACGACAGCGACGGCGCGGTGATCGCCGAGGAGACGATCCGCATCGCCTGTTCCGGCTCGGCGATGGTGTTCCCGCACCGGATTTTTGGCCACGCGCGGATCGCGCAAGCCGGGCCGCGCGGCTACGTGCTGATCCGCGACGTCACCTGCCGCCTGTTCGGCTATCACGGGCTGATGGAGGATAGCGGGCGATTCTCCATGGACCACATGTTCGGGTTCTGAAACCATGCCACAGCCCCTCGTCCGCACGGAAAAGCACGGCGACGTCGCGCATGTTCTGATCGACAATCCGCCGGTCAACACGCTCTCGGCCCCGATGCGCCGGGAGTTGCTCGCGGCGGTGCGCGCGCTCGACGCGGACGCCGCCGTCCGCGCCGCGGTGCTCGCCTGCGAGGGACGCACGTTCATTGCGGGCGCCGACATCAAGGAGTTCGACAGCGCACCGTCGGATGTATCGACTCACGAAGTCTGCGAGGCGCTCGACAACGCGACGAAGCCGATCGTCGCGGCGATGCACGGCACAGCGCTCGGCGGAGGCTTGGAGGTGGCACTGTGCTGCCATGAGCGCGTACTGGCGCCGGACGGGCGCGTGGGCCTGCCGGAAGTCCGCATCGGCGTGATGCCGGGCGCGGGCGGGACGCAGCGGCTGCCGCGCCTCGTGGGCGTTCTGCCCGCGATCGAGATCATCACATCGGGCCGCCACATCGGCGCCGCCGAAACGCTGAAGCTCGGCATTGTCGACGAGGTGGCGAGCGATATTCGCGAGACGGCCACACGCCGCGCCCGCGCGCTTGCGGACCGGGGGGAGCGCCCGCGCATCCGCGATCGCGCGGTCCCGCCGGTGGATCGCACGGAGATCGACGCGGCCGTGAGCGCGGCCAAGCGGCGGGCGCGCGGTGCGATCGCGCCGGGACAAGCAGCGGAGGCGGTCGCGTGGTCGCTCGACATGCCGTTCGACGCGGCCTGCAGGCGCGAGCGCGAGAGCTTCATGCAGCTCCGCAACGGCCCACAATCCAAAGCGCTGCGCCACATCTTCCACGCCGAGCGCATGGCGGCGCGGATCGACGGCGCGGCAAAGCCCTGGCCGGTGCGCAACGTCGGCGTGGTCGGCGGCGGCACGATGGGTTCGGGAATCGCGATCTCGATGGCGGATGCCGGGCTCGGCGTCACGCTCGTCGAGGTGAGCGACCCAGCGGTGAAGGCGGCCGCGGGTCGCATCCGCACAGTCTACGACCGGCAGGCGAAGAGCGGTCGCCTGTCCGCGGCCCTGCACGAGGAGCGGCTCGGGCGGATCGGCTTCGCGACCGACGTGGCGGCGCTGTCGGATTGCGATCTCGTCGTCGAGGCGATCATCGAGGAGATGCCGGCGAAGAAGGACTTGTTCCGCCGCCTCTCGGGCGTCGTCCGCCGCGATACGGTGCTCGCGAGCAACACGTCCTATCTCGACGTCAATGCGATGGCGGACATGGTCGATGCGCCCGAGCGCGTGCTCGGCCTGCATTTCTTCAGCCCCGCGCATGTGATGCGGCTGCTGGAGATCGTCGAAGCTCGCCGCACGCTGCCGGAGGTGCTGGCGACCGGACTCGCGGTCGCCAAGCGCATCGGCAAGCAGCCTGTCGTCTCCGGCGTGTGCGACGGTTTCATCGGCAACCGCATCTTCGCGCGCTGGCGGCAGCAATGCGACTTCATGCTCGAGGACGGCGCGCTGCCGCAGGAGGTCGATGCGGCGCTCGAAGCGTATGGCTTTGCGATGGGGCCGTATGCGGTGGGCGATCTCGCCGGCCTCGACATCGGCTGGGCGACGCGCAAGCGGCTCGCGACGACGCGCGATCCGAAGCTGCGTTACGTCCCGATCGCGGACTGGATCTGTGAACGCGGCCGGTTCGGGCAGAAGACCGGCGCCGGCTACTACCTGCACCAGGACGGCAAGCGCGTGATCGATCCGGAGGTGACCGCGCTTGTCGAGCGCGCCTCGGCGGCGCGCCAGATCGCGCGGCGGCCGGTGCCGGCGGAGGAAATCCAGCAGCGCGTCCATGCGGCGATGGTCGACGAGGCGGCACGGATTCTCGCCGAGGGGATCGCCAAGCGGCCATCGGACATCGATGTCGTGCTGGTCAACGGCTACGGCTATCCGGCGTGGCGCGGCGGGCCGATGCACGAGGCGGACGTGGCGGGCATTCCCGAGCTGCTGCGGCGGGTGGAAGCGGTGTGCGCGTCGGATGGACTCGGCCGGCCACCGGCGCCGCTGCTGCGCGAGATGGCGGAGAGCGGGAAGCGCTTTGCGGATCTGAACCGATAACCTCTCACGACGGTAGGGCGGACTTCCGGACTTCAGTCCGCCCTACCGTTCGGCCCGAGTTTCCGACATCCCGGCTGGAGGTCCGAAACGCTCCGTCGGCAGCGTCGGCGGAAGCGCGCTGCGCCCAGTCCGATCAGGGCGCTCCCGAAAATGGCGAGTGAGATGGGCTCCGGCGCCGGCGTGATGGCTTCGGAGACGACGAGCCGGATCGGCAGGTTGTTCGGATTGTTCGGGCAGGTGAATGACACGCATTCCTCGCCTCCGATCGCCGGATTGCTGAAGCCGCTGCCGGCGATCGGGTCGAGGAATTCCAGGAACAACTGATGCCCGTAACCGCCGAGGAAGAACGTGATCTCGTTCGGACGCGGGCCGCCGGCGTTGAAGCTCGGCGAGGGGTCGGTGGCGGAATCATAGGTGCCGCCGGCCAGTTCCGTATAAGGCAAGGGCGGAGTCATCGTCCCGGGCGTCGTGCTCGACGCTGCGTCGCTCGATCCGAAGCAGGCGGAGCGTTCCCCCGCGCTTGATCTCGCCGCCGCACTGCTTAAAGGCTCAACAGGCCGCCGCCGCGCTGTGGCGGCATTGCAAGGGGTGGGAACGACCATGCAGATGCGCGACTTCGGCCGGACCGGCCTCAAGGTCTCGATCCTCGGCTTCGGCTGCGGCGCGGTCGGCGGCCTGATGGTGCGCGGCGCGCCCGCCGATCAGGAGCGCGCCGTGGCCCACGCGATCGAGGCTGGCATCAACTATTTCGACACCGCGTCCCAGTACGGCAACGGCGCGTCCGAGACCAATCTCGGCCGCATCCTCAAGAAGCTGAAGCCCGACGTCATCGTCGGCACGAAGGTGCGGCTGGACCCCGACGCGGACGACATCGCCGGGGAGGTTTCGCGCTCCCTCGAAGCGAGCCTTCGGCGGCTGCAGATGGACCGGGTCGACATCTTCCATCTGCACAACCCCATCACCCGCGACGGCGGCGGAGGGTCGCTGCCGGCGGAAACCGTGCTCGACGAGGTCGCCGCCGCACTCGAGCGCCTGCGCCAGCAAGGCAAAACGCGCTTCATCGGCATCACCGCCATCGGCGACACCGCGGCGCTGCACGAGATTATCGGCGCCGGTTCGTTCCAGAGCGCGCAGGTCAGCTTCAACATGCTCAACCCGAGCGCCGCCGATCCCGTTCCCCCGGGCTATCCCGGACAGGACTATGACAGGCTCCTGGACCGTGCGGCCGGGTCGGGCGCTGGAACGATCGGCATCCGGGCTCTCGCCGGCGGCGCGCTCAGCGGCGACGCGGCGCGGCACCCGATCGCCAGTCCGCCGCCGGAGCCCATCGGTTCGGCAACCAGTTACGCTGCGGATCTCGAGCGGGCGCAACGTCTTCTGCCGCTGGTCCGGGAGGGATTCGCGGACAGCCTCGCGGAAGCGTCGCTGCGTTTCGTCTCAGGTAGTCCGCTGATCAGCACGATGCTGGTCGGCATCGCCACGCTCGATCAGCTCGAGCAGGCCATTGCTGCGGTCGAGAAAGGCCCGCTGCCGCCGGAGGCGCTGCGATGCTTGGCCGAGCTGCACCGTGAGTTCGCGGGGGAGGCGCGCTGATGCGGCCGAGGATCGCCATCGTCGGAACGGGTGCGGTCGGCGGCTATGCCGGCGCCCACATGGCGCAGGCCGGGGAGGATGTCGTCTTCATCGACTTCTGGCCGGCGAATGTGGAGGCGATGCGCGCGAACGGCCTGCGCGTCGCGCATCTCCGCGACGTGCCCGAGTTCGTCGTGCAAGTGTCCGCGCTGCACGTGACGGATGTGCAGTCGCTCGCGCGGCAGAGGCCGATCGACATCGCCTTCGTCTGTGTCAAATCCTACGACACGTCCTGGGCGGCGGCGATGATCGCTCCCTATCTCGCCCCGTCCGGCTTCGTGGTGTCGTTGCAGAACTGCATGAACGAGGCGACGGTCGCGTCCGTCGTGGGCTGGGGCCGCACGCTGGGCGCGATCGCGAGCTCGATCACGGTGGAGCTGTGCGAAGCGGGCCACGTCCGTCGCGCGGCCGGCAAGAGCGGAAACCAGCATACGGTGTTCCGCGTCGGCGAGGTGCATGGCCGCATCACCGATCGCGCGCGGGAGGTGTGCCGGCTGGTGGCACTATCGGACAGCGCTGAGGTGACGACGAATCTATGGGGCGAACGCTGGTCGAAGCTCGTGACCAACGTGATGGGGAACGGCCTGTCGGCCTGCACCGGGCTGCGCTCGAAGGAGATCGTCGCCGACGACACGCTGCGGCATTTCTCGTCCCGGCTCGGCAGCGAGGCGATCCGCGTCGGCCAGGCGCTCGGCTACGAGCTCGAAGAGATCCTTCACCTGCCGCCGGAAACGATCGCGCGCGCCGGCGAAGGCGATCCCGCCGCGACGCGCCGTGTCGACGAGCACCGGCTCGCCGAGACCGCACGCGGCGGCGGCGAGCACCGGCCGTCGATGGGGCAGGACATGGTCAAGGGGCGGCGCACCGAGATCGACTTCCTCAACGGCTTCGTCGCCCGCAAAGGCGCGGAGCTCGGCCTGCCGACGCCGGCGAATGCCGCGCTGACCGAGATCGTCACGCGTGTCGAATGCGGCGAGCTTGCGCCCGACCGCCGGCACATCGTCGATCTGCGCCTGAACTGACCGGGCCGACGCTCAGACCCGCTCGGCGGCGGCGGCCACGGGTTGATGCGCCCGGAGGAAGGTTCTGATGTGGCTGACTGCCTCGGGGATCCGGTCCTTGGGCTCTTTCCACGGATAGATGCTCACTTCGGCCTTGGGCGCGAGGCGCACGACCTCCATGGCCACGGCATAGGGATGCGCCGGGACGTCGTCGGGCAGCACCAGGATCGGCGTCCGGCAGGCGCGAACGAAGTCCCGCGTCACGGTGAAGACGAAGTCGGCGTCGGAGCGGTACATCCGGGTCAGGAAGGCATCGATCATCGCCATCGTGATATCGGGCCGACGGGCACACAGGTCCGGACCCCAGCCGGCCATGTTGTTGTTGTAGCCGAGATCGGGCATCTCCGGGCGAAACCCGCTGGGCTGCGCCATCACGGCGGCGGCGACGCGGCCGGGCGCGTGCCGCAACAAATTCCAGATGAACGGGCCGCCGATGCAGAAGCCCATCACCATGAACGCCTCGATGCCGAGGTGATCCATCAGGCCGAGATGGTCATCCGTGTAGGCGTCCCAGGGCCGGTCGATCTCGAGCGGGCCGGACGACTGACCGCCCTTCGCGTTGGGCATGTCCATCGTGATGCAGCGATACTCGTCCTCGAACTCCCGCACCGCGTCGAACGGCGCGCTTCCGGTGAAGAAGGAAATCGTCGCGTTGAGCCCGCCGCCGGGGATGAGCAGCAACGGGAAGCCCGCGCCTGACTCCTGGTAATGAATGCGGACGTCCCCTCTCTCGTAGAACGGCATGGTGTTTCTCCTTCCCGATCTGATTTCGAGCGTTCGCGGTCTCCGGTAAACTCTACCACGTGTCGACATGCGCGGGTTACTCTGCGGCGACTATCCGACCAGTAGGCACGGAGCGGAGTTCGCCGCGCGCGTGATCGACGATTTGCCAGCCGCCCCACAGACCAAGCCCGCCCATGATGGCGGCGACAATGACATCCGGCCAGCCCGTGCCGGTGCCGAACACGCCCATCGCCGCGAGCAGCACCGCCGCGTTGCCGATGGCGTCATTGCGCGAGCAAATCCAGACCGAGCGCATGTTCGCGTCGCCGGTACGGAAACGATACAGCATGAGCGCCACGCCGCCATTGGCGAGCAAGGCGGCAATACCCACCACGCCCATGACCTCGGCGCGAGGGAGAGTGCCATGAACGGCATGCCATGCCGTGCTGCCGAGCACCCATAGAGCGAAAACGATCAGGGTGCCGCCCTTGGCAACCGCCGCACGCGCCCGCCACGTGAGCGCCATCCCGGCCACGCCGAGGCTAATGGCGTAATTTGCGGCGTCACCGAAGAAATCGAGCGCGTCGGCTTGCAGCGCCGCCGAACCAGCAGCCGCACCGGCCGCGATCTCGGCCACGAAGAAACCGGCATTGACAACGAGCGCGATCCACAGCGCCCGCCGCCATGTGGGGCTGTTCGGCGCGTCGCGACGCGTCGCAGATGCGCAGGCGGAATCGTGACAGCAAGCCATACAAAGCGTCTCGGCGGTTGCGACGGCCATGATATAGACCTTGGAGTAACTACAGGGTCAACGAGCGACGATGAATATCGGGGAACTGGCCCGTGCCGCCGACACGAAGGCTGAAACGATCCGCTATTATGAGCGCATCGGCCTGTTGTCGCCGCCCCCGCGCACGGCGGGCAACTACCGCGACTATTCGGCCGGGCATGTCCGCCGGCTGACCTTCACGCGCCGCGCGCGCGATCTCGGCTTTTCCATCGGGAAAATCCGGGCGCTGCTCGATCTCGCCGACCAGAAAGAGCAGTCATGCGAAGCCGTGGACGCCATCGCCCGCGAGCATCTTGCGGACGTGAAGCGCAAGCTGGCCGACCTCGCGGCGCTGCGCCGGGAGCTGGATTCGCTCATCGGCCAATGCCGTCACGGCACGGTTGCCGAGTGCCGCATTCTTGAGGCGTTGAGCGATTAAACCACGTTTCGCTCGACCAGCCGCTCGCCACGTGCGATGCGGCCGGGGTCGAGCGGCGACAGGTCGAGCGTGGTGTAGCGTCCGTCGACGATCAGCTCGGCGATCCCGCGTCCGACGCCTGGGGAATGCTGGATTCCGTGTCCGCTGAAACCGGCCGCGACGAGCACGCCGTCCAAGCCCGGAAGCGGGCCGACGGCGCCATTGTGATCGAACAGGTTCATCTCGTAGTAACCCGCCCAGGACGAGGTCAGCTTCAGCGTCTCCATCGCCGGAATGCGGTGCGCCAGCACGGGCCAGACGCTCTCCATGAACAGCGCCTCGTCGACCGCCAGCGGCGGCTCGTCAGGATCGGGTTCGTCGCCGGCCGGTGAGCGTCCGCAGAGGAAGCGGCTTCCCTCCGGCCGCATCCACACGCCACTCGGATCGATCAGCAGCGGGCATCCCGGAAGCACCGTCGGGCACGCCACCACGAACACCATCCGCCGGCGCGGACGGATGGGCAGGTCCAGGAGGCGCCCGGTCCACGCACCCGCCGCGATCACCACTACGTCGGCATCGATCGCGCGGTCTGTCAGCCAGACGCGGCCGGGGCGTACCTTGATGGCCTCTCCGGTCAGATACGTCGCTCCCAGCTCCCGCGCCTTCCGCCGGAATGCCTGCATCAGTGCCGGCCCGTCGAACCATCCCTCGCCGCTGAGGCCGAGCACACCCGCCGCGATGCCATCCGCATTGAGCCAGGGGAAGCACTCGATCAATGCGCTCGGCTGCATGAAGGCGAGATCGGCGCCCATCGAGCGCTGCAGCGCATGGTTCGCGCGGAGCGTCTCCGCCCCTTCGGCCGAGGCGAGGAAGAGGTAGCCGCCTTCCCGCAACCCGAGCTCCAGCCCCAATTCCCGGAGGAATTGGATGCCGAACTGGGAGAGGCGGATGTTGACCGGGGTGGAGAATTGCTGCCGGATCGAGCTCGCGGAGAGGGCCGAGGAGGCGCGGGCGTAGGTCGGATCCCGCTCGACGACGGTGATGCGGCCCCGGAAATCCGGCCGCACCGCCAGATGATAGGCGATCGACGAGCCGACCGCCCCTCCCCCAACGATCACGACATGAGCATGATTGTCATGGATCATAACAATCGCTCTCCCCGCGTCGCCGATGCCGCCGCCACTCGGGCCGCCCTCCCTTTCGACCGCCTCATCCCCGCGCTGCGCGCCGCCTTCATCGCGGGCGCCGAAGCGCCGCTGCGGACCCGGCATAGCGTGGGCGGGGATGCGTCATTGCTGATGATGCCGGCCTGGAAACCCGGCGCTGCGCTGGGCGTGAAGCTGGTTTCGGTGTTCCCCGGCAACAATGCGCACGGGCTGGAGTCGGTCAGCTCCACCTACCTGCTGTGCGACGGCGCGACCGGGCGGCATCTCGCGGTGCTGGATGGTCGCGAGATCACCGGCCGCCGCACGGCCGCCGCGTCGGCGCTGGCGGGCGACTTCCTGGCCCGATCGGATGCCCGCGAAGTGCTGGTTGTCGGGGCGGGACACATCGCGAGCCTGATGCCGGCGGCGTGGCGGGCGGTGCGTCCGATCCAACATGTCTCGGTGTGGAACCGGAGCA